>VGVU01000048.1 GCA_016873905.1 Betaproteobacteria bacterium
GCAAGAACATCCGCGCCCCGCTGGTTTTCATGGCCGCCTCCGACACCGGGACACTCTGCGCCAGCGTCAGGCGCTGATCACGCAAGGCGGCAAAGGTCAGGTAGGCCGTCATCAGTTTGGTCAGCGAGGCCGGTTCAACACTGCTATCGGCCTGCTGCTCGGCGAGCGTACGGCCACTGTTGGCATCCACCAACATCCACGCGCGTGCGGCCACGCTGGGGGGCGCCGGAGTGACCGCAACAGATTCGGCCGCCACGGATATGGAGAGTGCGCACAGCCATGCCACAAGAGCGCCCATCAGTAACCGCATCGCACCCCCAGGCAATCAGCGCGTGACGCGGAAGGGCCTGACGCCCAGGATCTTCTCCAGAGCAGCAGCGGCTTCATCGGCCTGGGCCGGGGTCGCAAACGGCCCGGTCTGGATCTTGATCAGCGAGCCGGCCTCAATCCGATGCACACCCGGTCCGGTAGCCGCGCCCATCCGGGCCACCAAGGCCTCGGCCGCCTCCGTTTTCGAGACCGCACCGACTTGCAGATAAAGGCCCGGCGCCGGGGCCGCTGCTGCGGCAGGTGCAGGAGGTGCAGCCGGGGCAGGTGCAGGAGGTGCAGCCGGGGCAGGTGCAGGAGATGCGGGTGGAGCGGCGTTTACAGCCCCTCCTGAGGCAAGGGGTTGTGCCGTGACCGCCTTCTCTGCCGTGACCGCCTTCTCTGCCGCGGCTGGCTTGGCCTCGGCGACGCGATACGGTCTCAGACCCAGTCGCTCGGCCAGCATCTGACTCACCCGGTCGGCCTCAGCCGGCGAGGTGAAGGGCCCGACCTGGACACGCACCAAACCCCCTCCCTCGCGCTGCACCACCAGGTTCGACCCCAAGACCTGGCCCGCCTGCTGCTGTAGTTGCGCGGCCGTCTCGCGTTTGCCAAAGGCGCCCAGTTGCAGCCAGATCGGCTCGCCCACGGCTTGGGCCGTCTCGCTGGGCAAGGGCTGAGCGCGAATCACCGGAGTCTCCTGCGCCTTGTAGATGCGGATGGGTTCGGCCAGCGGCGCGGGTTCAGGCACCGCATCCGGGGCGGTCATGCGCTCCGGATCAATGCGTTCCACCTCGACGCGCGTCACCCCCTTGAGAATGTCCAGCTTGTAAGCCGCCGTATAGGACAGGTCAATCACACGATCGTTATGGAACGGCCCCCGGTCGTTAACCCGCAAGACCACACTGCGACCGTTCTCCACATTGGTCACCCGCACAAAAGACGGGATCGGCAGGGTCCGATGCGCCGCCGTCATGCCATACATGTCATAGATCTCGCCGGAAGAGGTCGGCTTGCCGTGGAATTTGCGCCCATACCACGAGGCCAGGCCTTTTTGCTTGAACGGCCGGCCCGAGATGTCCGGGGTGTAGGAGACGCCCATGACCCGATAGGTGTCGTTAGCGTAGCGGTGTAGCGGCTCGGCCCGAGGCACGGCATCGGGAACGGTCTCCAGATGGGCCGGTGGATTCGCCCCCGGGCCATCATCCTTATAATAGCCGCCGCCGTTATAGGGTGGGGTCGCCGACGGCGTCATCGCCAGGCCATTGGCTGCCGGGGCTGGGGGCTGCGTTGAAACCGGCGCCGCGCAGCCACCCAGCAATCCTGCCAGGCTGGCGGACAAGCTCGAAATCACCACAGCTTTCAACAGCAAGCTCATGTTTTGACCAAGCTCTTATTCGACGCGACGCTCATCAAGATACCAAATCCAAGCAGGACTGTCACCATTGAGGTGCCCCCATAGCTCACCAGTGGCAGGGGCACGCCCACAACCGGCAGGAGACCAGAGACCATGCCCATGTTGATCAGGGCATAGGTAAAGAAGGTCAGCGTAATGGCCCCACACAGCAAACGGCCGAACAATCCCGAGGCGTTATAGGAAAGCGTGAGGCCACGCGTGACCATGGCCGCATAAATCCCCAGCAGCAGCAGATTCCCCAACAAACCGAACTCCTCAGAGTACACCGCGAAGACGAAATCGGTATGCCCTTCCGGCAGGAAATCGAGTCGCGCCTGCGTTCCCTGGCCCCAGCCCTTGCCAAACAGCCCCCCAGAGCCAATCGCGATGGTAGATTGGATGATGTGATAGCCTGCCCCGAGCGGGTCACTCGTCGGATCAAACAAGGTCAGGACACGCTGCTTCTGGTAGTCATGCAGAAAGAACATCCACGCCAGTGGCACGATCGCGCCCAGGAGCAGAACCAAACCGGCCATGACTCGCCAGGCCAGCCCCGCCAGGAACAAGACAAAAAATCCGGAGGCCAGAATCAGCAGACTGGTGCCCAGGTCCGGTTGGCGCAGAATAAAACCGACGGGCAACACCAGAAGCAGGCCGGCCAGCGCAAAATGACGGCTGCTCAAGTGTTCCTGGCGGTAATGCAGATAGGCGGCCATGGCCATCGGCACCGCCAGACGCATCAACTCGGAAGGCTGGATGCGCGTCACGCCCAGATTGAGCCAACGCCGCGAACCATTGACCACATCACCCGCCACCGCCACGCCCAGAAGCAGGAACACGCCGAGCACATAGAGCGGGATCGCAAAGCGAATCAACACCTGCGGCGGCACATGCGAGAGCATCAACATCGCCACCAGGGCCACACTCATGTTGATCAGGTGTCCCACCAGATAAGTGCCACTGGTAGCGCTGGCCACCGTCAGGGTGCTCAGGGCCAGCAAGGCCAGAATAAGCCCCAGCAGGACCGGGTCGGCATGCCGGAACACCGTACGCACACCCTCACGGACGATGCCCGCAAGCCCAGGCTCAATCTGCATGGTCTCCCCCTGTCGTCACCTCGGGAGCCGGCCCCGGCGCAGGCATCACCGCTGCCCCCGGTGTCGTCTGACCCAAGAACCAATAGTCCAGCACCTTGCGCGCGATAGGTGCCGCCGTGGAGCCCCCATGGCCGCCGTTTTCAACCATCACGGCCAGCGCAATGGTCGGCTTATCGACCGGCGCGAAGGCGATGAAAAGAGCATGGTCGCGATGCCTCGTCGACCCGCTGACACTGCGTCCGGCAGTATCCATGCCCACCACCTGGGCGGTACCGGTCTTGCCGGCAAAGGTATAGGCCGCCCCGGCCCCCGCCCCGGCCGCCGTTCCGCCCGGCTGGGTGACCGCTTGCATCGCCGCCTTGACCAAGCGCAGGTGCTCGGGATTAAGCTTCAGAGTACGCACCACCTCCGGTGCCGCCGTATGGGTGCGGCCATCCTTGGGGTCACGCCAGGCGCGGACGATCTGCGGCCTGTACAGCACCCCCTCATTGGCGATCATCATGGTCGCCACAGCCAACTGCATCGGCGTAGCCAGCACATAGCCCTGACCAATCCCGGCGATCACCGTCTCGCCAGGCCACCAGGGTTGCTTGAAGCGCTTCGCCTTCCACTCCGCATTCGGCATCAAACCGGCCAACTCCCCGTCCAGATCCACCCCGCTGCGCTCGCCCAGGCCGAACTGCGACAGAAAGTCGTGCATACGCTCGATGCCCATCTCGTCCGCAAGGCGGTAGTAATAAGTGTCGCAGGAGACGACGATGGATTTGTGCATATCCACCGTCCCATGCCCATCCTTCTTCCAGTCGCGATACCGATGCCCCCCGGCCGACAGGCTGAAATAACCCGGGTCGGCAATGCTATCCGACGGCTTGCGCAGACCCAACTCCAGCCCCGCCAGGGCCATGAAGGGCTTGATCGTCGAGCCGGGTGGATAGACCCCGCGCAAGGCGCGATTGATCAGCGGCTTGTCGAGCGATTCATTGAGCCCGCGCCAGGTGTCCACATCAATCCCATCCACAAACAGGTTCGGGTCGTAACCCGGCTTGGACAACAGCGCCAGCAGCCCCCCACTGTTGGGATCGAGGGCCACCAGTGCACCGCGATAGGGGCCAAACGCCGCCTCGGCCACTTGTTGCAGGCCGGCATCGACATGCAAACTCAGATTCATCCCTGCCTGCGCCGGGGTCCGTCCCAGCGAGCGCAGCGCCCGCCCCCCCGAATCGACCTCCATGTGCTCGAACCCCGTCTGACCGTGGAGCCATTCCTCGTAGCGCTTCTCGACCCCGGCCTTGCCGATGTACTGGGCGCCGCGATAGGCCGACCAGCGCCCCGCCTCCTGCAAGGCCAGCTTGTCCTTCTGGCTGATGCGGCCGATGTAACCGATCAGGTGCGAAAAGGTCGGCCCGAATGGGTACGAACGCCAGTCCCGGGTGCGCATCTCAACACCGGGAAAGCGATAACGCTGGGCCGCAAAACGCGCCACCTCAGTCTCGGTCAGACGCTGCCGGATCGGCACCGCCTCAAAGGGGCGGCTGTCCTCGCGCAAACGCCGGAAGCGACGCAGATCCGCCTCCTCAATCCGCACGACCTCGCCCAGTTGCGCCCACAGGGCCGGCAGATCCGGGATCTTCTCGGGAACAACCTCCAGCGCATACCCCCAATCGCCCGAGGCCAGCACGACCCCGTTGCGGTCATAGAGCACCCCGCGCGGCGGGATGTTCGGAACCAGCGCAACGCGATTGTTCTCAGACAGCGCGCTGTAACGGTCATGCTGAATCAGTTGCAGCCAGGCAAAACGCAGAAACAGGACGCCAAACAGGCCCAGAACCACCCAGACCGCAATCTGGCTGCGCCGCCGGAATTCCTCCCGCCGCCATGCCGTATTGATGAACTCACTCACGGCAAGGGCGCGCCCGAACGCAGGGCGGCCGCATGCGACGACACCCGTCCGGTGCCATCCAGGATCCAGGCCAGGCCCGGCCACAGCGCCGCGGCCGTGAGGCCCGAGGCCAGGAACCACGGATCCGGATGCAAGTCCGACAGTTCGCCGATCAACAAGGCCAGGGCCGGAGTCCCCAGAAAAACCGGGGCCAGATGGGCGGCCCGCCCGCGCCAGTCAAAGCCCCCAAGACGCACCCGCATGCGCAAGACCGCATAGGCGGCCAGACTGTAGCTGAGGGCATAGCCCCCCAGCAGGGCGCCGTGCTCGACATCCGTCAACAAACCCAGCAAAAAGGCCGTGCCGATCCCCGCCTGCAGAGGTGCGCGCCAGGTCCAGTAGAGCAAGGTCAGGAGCAGAAAATCGGGTAACCACCACGCCATCGCCTCCGGCCACGGCAGCCAGGTCACCAGCACCGCCAGCAAGAGCGAAAGACGCACCCAACCCGGTCGCACGGGAAGTTCCAGCGCGTGGCCCTGCAAGAGCAGCGGTTTGATCAGGCTCACGATTTGGCCCCCTTGCCCGCGGCGGGGTGTGCGGTGGGAACCAGAATCAGGAGCGGTCCGGCGCGATCCACCCCCGACACGGGTTGCGCCATCGCGCTCGCGAAGGGCGAGTTGACGCGCGGCGGCTGAATCGCCCGCACCCGCGCCACCGGAAGACCCGGCGGATAGACCCCGTCAAGACCCGAAGTCACCAGCAAGTCACCCACCTCAAGGCCGCCGTTCGCATCCATCTGCGGGATCTCCACGGCCGCGTCCGACCCGGCCCCGTTCCCCAGCAAACGCAAACCGTTGCGAGCGCTCTGGAGCGGCACGAACAACTGCCGCGACAGGATCGTTGTCACCTCGCAGCGCGCCGCATCCACATGCGTCACCTGGCCGACCAGCCCGTGGCCATCAATGACCGGCGAACCGGCCTGCACCCCGGCGTCAGCGCCGATATTCAGAAGCAGCCGCCGCGAAAAGGCATCCCCCGGGATCGCCACCACTTCCGCCACCAAGGCCCGCCGGCCGGGCGGCAAGGGCAACTGGGTCAGGGCCCGCAACTGGGCGTTCTCGGCCATCAGGGTCGCCATTGTCAGTTGTTCCGCCTGCAAGGTGGCCAGTTGCCGAGTCAGGATCTCCTGCGAGCGCAACAGCTCGCGGTGTTGTGTCATGAAGGCAAAGGCATCACCCAGGCCGACAAAGGGCTGCGCCAGCACCCACTGCAGCGGTGCGGTCACCTGGGAAACAGCGCCCCGCACCGGAGCCATCAAGCCCTGGCGCGCATCCAGAAAGAGCAGGCCCAGGCTGGCGGCAAACGCCAGAACCAAGCGCAGATTGAGCCCAATAACGCGGGAAAACAGCGGCTCGCGTTGCGCGATGGCCGAACCCCCACCCAGACCCAGACCCATACCCATCGCTATCGCCAGGTCCGGGCCGCCATTACTCGTGGGTGAATACGGTCGAGAGGCGATCCATCTCTTCAAGGGCGCGGCCGGAACCCCGCACCACACAGGTCAACGGATCCTCGGCAATAAACACCGGCAGACCCGTCTCTTCGCGCAGCAAGCGGTCGAGGTTGCGCAACAAGGCCCCGCCCCCGGTCAGCACCATCCCGCGCTCGGCAATGTCGGCGCCCAATTCGGGCGGCGTCTGTTCCAGCGCGCCCTTGACCGCAGCCACAATGGCGTTCAGCGGGTCAGACAAGGCCTCGAGGATCTCGTTACTGGTGACCACAAAGGAGCGCGGAATACCCTCCGCCAGATTGCGGCCCTTGACCTCCAGCTCACGCACCTCGGCACCGGGGTAGGCCGTACCGATCTCTTTCTTGATCAGCTCCGCCGTCGTCTCGCCAATCAACATGCCGTAGTTGCGACGGATGTAATTGATGATGGCCTCGTCAAACTTGTCGCCGCCCACCCGCACCGAGGTTGAATACACCATGCCGCCCAGCGAGATGACGCCGACCTCCGTCGTGCCCCCGCCGATATCCACCACCATGGAACCGGCGGCCTCGGCCACCGGCAGGTTGGCGCCGATCGCGGCTGCCATCGGCTCCTCGATCAGATAGACCTGACGCGCACCGGCACTGATTGCCGATTCGCGAATCGCGCGCCGCTCGACCTGGGTCGCCCCGGACGGCACACAGATGATGATGCGCGGGCTGGGGTGAAAAAGGCGCGTGTCATGCACCTTCTTGATGAAGTATTTGAGCATCTGCTCGGTGACATTGAAGTCAGCGATCACGCCATCCTTCATGGGCCGGATCGCCTGAATGTTGCCCGGGGTACGGCCCAACATCAACTTGGCATCGGCGCCGACGGCCTGCACCACCTTTTTGCCGGTCATTCCCTCCTGGCGGATCGCCACCACCGAAGGCTCGTCCAGCACCACGCCCTTGCCGCGCACATAGATAAGCGTATTGGCCGTGCCAAGGTCGATTGCCAGATCTGTGGAAAAGTAACCGCGCATGAAACCGAACATGGTGTAAATCCTGAGGGGGTCATTAAATAGCCGCGTATGATACCCTAGCTGACCTTGGGGAATCACCCCTCCGCATTATTGATACCGCGATCCTGAATAATCATGAGTCTGACCCTGGACGATATCCAACGCATTGCCCGCCTGGCCCGCATCCGGCTAGAGGACGGTGAGGCGGCCAAAACCCAATCCCACCTGAACGGACTGTTCGCTCTGGTCGCCCAAATGCAGGCCGTCGATACCGCCGGCATCCCCCCCATGGCCCACGCCCGCGATGTGCATCAGCGGCTGCGCGCCGATGTCGTCACCGAGCCGGATCGACGCGACGCCTTTCAGGCCATCGCCCCGCAAACCGAGGCGGGCCTGTATCTGGTACCGAGGGTCGTCGAATGAGCACCCTGACCGAACTTGCCGCCCGTCTGAACGCGGGCGCAGCCTCCAGCGTCGAGCTCTGTCAGGACTATCTGGCCCGCATCGCCGCCCACAACGCCAACCTTAACGCCTTCGTCGCGGTCGATGCCGAAAAGACCCTGGCCGAGGCCCGCGCCGCCGATGCCCTGCGTGCCGCAGGCCAGGCCGGGCCGCTGACCGGCGTTCCCATCGCCCACAAGGACATCTTCTGCACCGAGGGCTGGCACACCACCTGCGGGTCGAAGATGCTGGCCAACTTCGTCGCGCCGTACGACGCGCATGTGATCAGCCAGTTCAAGGCCGCCGGCATGCCGTCCCTGGGCAAGCTCAACATGGACGAGTTCGCCATGGGCTCGTCGAACGAGACCAGCTTCTTCGGCCCGGTCAAAAACCCCTGGGACACCGCCGCCGTGCCGGGCGGCTCCTCCGGGGGTTCAGCCGCAGCCGTCGCGGCCGGACTCTGCCCCGTCGCCACCGCCACCGACACCGGCGGCTCGATCCGCCAACCGGCCGCGCTCTGCGGCGTGACCGGCATCAAGCCGTCCTACGGCGTGGTCTCGCGCTACGGCATGATCGCCTTTGCCTCCAGCCTCGATCAGGGCGGAGTCATGGCCCGCTCCGCCGCCGACTGCGCCCTGGCCCTCTCGGTCATGGCCGGTTTCGACCCACGCGACTCCACCAGTCTGGAGCGCCCCGCCGAGGATTACAGCCGCGCCTTGACGCAGCCCTCGGACGCCCAGCCCCTCAAAGGCCTGCGGATCGGCCTGCCGCGCGAGTTCTTCGCCGCCGGCATGGCCCCCGATGTTGCCGCCGCCATCGAGTCCGCGCTGGCCGAATACCGGAAACTCGGCGCCACCACGGTCGAGATCAGCCTGCCCAATTCCGGCCTCTCGGTGCCGGTTTACTATGTCCTCGCCCCGGCCGAGGCCAGCTCCAACCTGTCGCGTTTTGACGGCGTGCGCTACGGCCATCGCGCCGCCGAATACAGCGACCTGACCGAGATGTACGAAAAGACCCGCGCCGAAGGCTTTGGGTCCGAGGTCAAGCGCCGCATCCTGATCGGCGCCTATGTGCTCAGTCACGGCTATTACGACGCCTATTACCTGCAGGCGCAAAAGATCCGCCGCCTGATCGCCAACGACTTCACCGCCGCCTTCAAGGTCTGCGATGTCATCATGGGTCCGACCACGCCGACCACCGCCTTCAACCTGGGCGAAAAGTCCGATGACCCGGTGCAGATGTATCTGTCCGACATCTACACCATCGCCGTCAACCTCGCCGGTCTGCCCGGCCTGTCCGTGCCCTGCGGCTTCGGCGCCCAGGGTCGCCCGGTGGGCCTGCAGATCATCGGCGACTACTTCGCCGAGGCCCAAATGCTCAATGTCGCGCACCAGTACCAGCTCGCCACCGACTGGCACACCCGCGTGCCGGGAGGGTTCTAACATGTCGTGGGAAGTCGTTATCGGACTCGAGGTCCACACCCAGCTCACCACCCGGTCGAAGATCTTCTCCGGCGCCAGCACCGCCTTTGGCGCCGCGCCCAACACCCAGGCCTCGGCGGTGGACATCGCCCTGCCCGGCGTCTTGCCGGTACTGAACCGGGGCGCCGTCGAACGCGGCATCCAGTTTGGCCTGGCCATTGGCGCCACGATCAACCGCGACAACCGCTTTGATCGCAAGAATTACTTTTACCCCGACCTGCCCAAGGGCTACCAGATCAGCCAGTTGGAGCGGCCCATTGTCGAAGGCGGCCACCTCGACATCCAGGTTGGCGAGGGCGACAAGGCCTACGCCAAGACCATCCGCCTCACCCGCGCCCATCTGGAAGAAGACGCCGGCAAATCGCTGCACGAAGACTTCCACGGCATGACGGGCATCGACCTCAACCGGGCCGGCACGCCGCTGCTCGAGATCGTCTCCGAGCCCGACATGCGCTCGGCCAAAGAGGCCGTCGCCTACGCCAAGGCGCTCTACACCCTGGTCACCTGGATCGGCATCTGCGACGGCAACATGCAGGAAGGCAGCTTCCGGGTGGACGCCAATGTCTCGGTGCGCCCGCTTGGCCAAAAAGAATTTGGCACCCGGCGCGAGATCAAAAACCTCAACTCCTTCCGCTTTCTGGAACAGGCCATCAACTACGAAGTGCGCTGGCAGATCGAGCAGATCGAAGACGGCCACCGCATCGTCCAGGCCACCGTGCTCTTCGACCCCGACACCGGCGAGACGCGCATGATGCGCAGCAAGGAAGACGCGCACGATTACCGCTACTTCCCCGATCCCGATTTGCTGCCCGT
>VGVU01000049.1 GCA_016873905.1 Betaproteobacteria bacterium
GTGGCCCAGACGGCCAATGGCGGGATTTACGCTTACAAATTCGATAAGCTGGACAAGCCGTGAAACCTACCATCGTTCTGGTCGGCCGACCCAATGTCGGAAAGTCGACCCTGTTCAATCGTCTGACCCGGTCGCGTGATGCCTTGGTGCACGACCTGCCGGGCCTGACCCGCGATCGTCATTATGGCCATGGGCGGTTGGATAAACCCTGTCTGATTATTGATACCGGTGGTTTCGAGCCGGTGGTGGACAGCGGCATCCTGGCCGAGATGGCGCGGCAGACCTTGCAGGCGGTCGATGAGGCAGACGCCATTGTCTTTCTGGTCGATGGCCGCACGGGAGTCACGCCGCAGGACAAGATGATTGCTGATCGCTTGCGCCGCAGTGGTCGCCCCATTTTTCTGGCCGTCAACAAGACGGAGGGCATGCCGGCTGAGGTGGTAGCGGCCGAGTTCTTCGAGCTCTCGCTCGGGCGGCCCATCGCCATTTCCGGGGCGCACGGCGAGGGGGTGCGCGAGTTGATGGCCCAGGTCCTGGCGGATTTCCCGGACGAACTCCCGGACGAGGAGGTGAGCGAGAACCATCCGCGCATCGCCATCATTGGCCGACCCAATGTCGGCAAATCCACCCTGGTCAATGCCCTGGTGGGCGAGGAGCGGGTCATCGCCTTTGACCAACCGGGCACGACGCGGGACTCCATCGAGGTCGATTTCGAGCGGCATGGCCGTCACTACACCCTGATTGATACCGCAGGGGTGCGACGCAAGGGGCGTATTGATAACGATGCCCTGGGGGCTATTGAGAAATATTCCGTCATCAAGACCTTGCAGGCGATCGAGGGGGCCAATGTCTGTGTCTTGGTGCTCGATGCGCATCAGGAGATCTCTGATCAGGATGCCCATTTGGCCGGTTTTATCCTGGAGGCCGGGCGGGCCTTGGTCGTGGCGATCAATAAGTGGGATGGGCTGGATGGCTATGCCCGCGATCGTCTCAAGCTGGAACTTGGCCGCCGCCTGGTGTTCCTGAGTTTTGCCCGTTTTCATTACATCTCGGCCTTGCATGGCCAGGGTCTGGGCGGGGTTCTCAAATCGGTCAATGAGGCCTATGCCGCCGCGATGGCCAAGTTGCCGACGCCGAAGTTGACCAGCATCCTGCAGTCTGCCGTGGAACGCCACGCCCCCCACAAGTCCGGCCTATTCCGGCCCAAACCCAAGTATGCGCATCAAGGGGGCAGCAACCCGCCGATCATCGTCGTGCACGGCAATCACCTTGAGGGCATCTCCAAGGATTATCAACGCTATCTGGAAAACACCTTCCGCGAGGCCTTTGATCTGCAGGGCACGCCGCTTCGGGTGGAGTTCAAGGCGAACGAGAACCCCTACGAGGCGAAGAAGCCCAAGGCCATGACCCAGCGCGAGGCCAACAAGGCGCGTCGGGAGCGTCGCCATCGGCGCAAGACCTTTGGGTCATGACCCGTTGGATCTTGCCGGGGCGAATTTATAAGATACAATGCCCGCTCGGTTTTATTGGTATTAAGTTCAAGACACTATGAACAAAGGGCAGATTTTACAAGACCCGTTTCTCGCTGCGCTGGCACAGGAGCAGGTGCAGTGCTCCGTTTATCTGGTTAACGGCATCAAGCTACAGGGCTATATCGAGTCCTTCGATGCATATGTGGTCGTGCTCAGGAATGCCATCAGCCAGATGGTTTACAAGCACGCCATATCGACCATCGTGCCGTCGCGGCCGGTGCTTTTCCGGCAAGCGGACCCGGCAGGGCGTACCGATACCGCTACATCAGCCGCTACCGAGCAGGACTGATCGGGTTTTCTTGCAACCGTGTTACACGGCCCTAAACGGGCCTTACTTCCATGTTTGAGCGGCCTGAGACGGGCACCCGCGCGGTGCTGGTTGGCGTCAATTTTGGCCGTCCTGAGCATGCGGAACTCCTGGCGGAACTTCTGCTGTTGACCGCGAGTGCCGGGATTACCGTCACTGAGGTGGTCGAGGGGCGTCGCGCTCGGCCGGACCCGGCCCTCTTCGTCGGTTCTGGAAAGGCCGATCAGATTGCCGAGGCGATGCGGGCCAGCGAGGCACAGATTGCCATCTTCAATCATGACCTGACCCCGGTTCAGGAGCGAAATCTTGAACGCCATCTGGGGTGCCATGTTCTTGATCGCACGGCGTTGATCTTGCACATCTTTTCGCAGCGAGCCCGATCGGGTGAGGGCAAGTTGCAAGTGGAACTGGCGCAGATGCGGCATCAGGCGACGCGGCTGGTGCGCGGTTGGACCCACCTGGAGCGGCAAAAAGGCGGCATTGGTGTGCGTGGGGGTCCCGGTGAGACCCAACTGGAACTGGATCGTCGCTTGTTGGCAGGCAAAATCCGCAATCTGGAGGGCCGCCTGGCCCGGTTGGAAAAGAGCCGTGGCCTGCAACGCCGGGCCCGGCAACGCGGCGGGGTATTGTCGGTCTCGCTGGTGGGTTACACCAACGCTGGAAAATCCACCCTGTTCAACGCCCTGACAAGGGCCGGGACCTACGCAGCGGACCAGCTCTTCGCCACGCTGGATACCACCACGCGCCGCCTCTGGCTCCCGGAGGCGGGTCAGGTGGTGATCTCCGATACGGTCGGGTTCATCAACCGCTTGCCCCACACGCTCGTGGCGGCCTTTCATGCCACATTGGAAGAGACGGTGCAGGCCGATCTGCTGCTCCATGTCATTGATTACGCCAGTCCCGTTCGCGACCGCCAGATGGCTGAGGTCGACAAGGTGCTGGAGGAGATTGGGGCGCAGGCGGTACCGCAGATCCAGGTCTTCAATAAGATTGATCTGACCGGGCGGGAGCCGGGTTTGGTGCGAGATGAATATGGTAAGATCGAGCGCGTTTTTTTGAGTGCCGGGACCGGTGTCGGGCTGGATGCGTTGCGCTTGGCCATGACCGAGGCGGCGCAGGCTGCCGCGATGGGCCGTTCCGGCGAGATTCAGGCGGATGCCGCGGGCGGCGACGACACACCCATAGACGAGACAGACGATGGCATGGAATGAACCGAACGGTGGTAAGGGCGATGGCGGCCCGCCGGATCTCGATGAGCTGTGGAAGGGCCTCAACGATCGCCTGAGCGGAATGTTCGGGCGCGGCGGCGCACCCAATACGCCTGGCCCCGATGGGGGCAATGACGGCAATGGGGGTGGTAATCAGGGCGGCAACAGACCACCGCCCCGTGGCCGGCCCCAGATGCCGCAATTCCGCTTGCCTGGGATGGGTCTCATCGTGGGCCTTGTGGCGCTGTTCTGGCTGGCGTCTGGCTTTTACATCGTCAATGCGGGCGAGCGCGGCGTGGTCCTGCGCTTTGGCCAGTACGCCGAATCGACGCTGCCCGGCCCACGCTGGCACCTTCCGTACCCCTTCGAGTCGGTCGAGAAGGTCAATATCGAGCAGGTGCGTACCGTTGAGTTGGGTTACCGGCGCAATGTGAAGTCCAAGAACCTGGGCGAGTCCCTGATGCTGACGGATGACGAGAACATCATCGACCTGCAATTCTCAGTGCAGTATGTCCTCAAGGATCCGGAAGATTTTCTGTTCTTCAATCGCAATCCGGATGAGACCGTGATGCAGGTGGCCGAATCGGCCATGCGCGAGGTGGTTGGTAAGAGTCACATGGACTATGTCCTCTACGAGGGTCGGGCCGATGTTGCGGCGCGTGCCACCAAGCTGATGCAGGAGTTGCTCGATCGCTATCGGGTCGGGGTGACGGTCAGCAAGGTTAACTTGCAGAATGCCCAGCCTCCGGAGCAGGTTCAGGCGGCCTTTGATGATGCGGTCAAGGCGGGCCAGGACCGTGAACGATTGAAGAACGAGGGTCAGGCCTATGCCAATGATGTGGTGCCCAAGGCACGCGGTCTGGCGGCACGCCTGATTGCCGAGGCCAATGGTCACAAACAGCGCGTCGTTGTGGCCGCTGAGGGTGACGCAGCGCGTTTTACCTCGATCGTGACCGAGTACAACAAGGCGCCGCAGGTGACGCGTGAGCGTCTCTACCAGGACGCAATGCAGCAGATCCTGAGCAGCACAACCAAGGTGATGGTTGATAGCAAGCAGGGGCAGCAGTTGCTCTATCTGCCGCTCGACAAGATCATGCAGATGTCGGTGCCGGGCGCCGCAACGGCGGCCTCTGCCGCTACGGTTGCTGCGCCGGCGGCGGCACCCGAGGCAGCGCCGGCGCGGGTGGCTCCCCCGGTGGACGCGCGCAGCCGTGATGCAGCGCGCAGCCGTGATCGCGAGGTTCGCTGATGAAAAACCTGTCTAATCTGATTGCTCTGCTGGTTGGCGTCGCCATGCTGGTCTCGATGAGCCTCTTTACGGTTGATCAGCGCCAGGCGGCACTGGTCTTTCAACTGGGCGACATTGTCGATACCAAGACCAAGCCCGGACTCTATTTCAAGATCCCGCTGATCCAAAATGTGCGCAATTTTGACACGCGCATCATGACCTTGGACCCGGTTGATCCGGAGCGCTTCATTACCTCTGAGAAGAAGAATGTGCTGGTCGATTATTTCGTCAAATGGCGGATCACCAATGTGCGTACTTTTTATGTCAGCTTTGGTGGCGATGAGGCCCGGGCCATCAATCGCCTGGCCCAGACGGTCAACGATGGCTTGCGTGCCGAATTCGGTAAGCGCACGGTGCATGATGTGGTCTCTGGCGAACGCGACGATGTGATGGACGCCTTGCGCAAATCGGCCAATACGGATGCCAAGCGTTTTGGCGTCGAGGTCTTGGATGTGCGCATCAAGCGCGTGGATCTGCCGGCTGAGGTCTCCGAGTCGGTTTACCGGCGCATGGAGGCCGAACGCAAGCGGGTGGCGAACGAGCTGCGCTCAACCGGTGCGGCTGAGGCTGAAAAGATCAAGGCCGAGGCTGACCGGGAGCGTGAGGTCATCCTCGCCGAGGCCTATCGTGATGCCCAGCGCATCAAGGGTCAGGGCGATGGCAAGGCGGCGGCAATTTACGCCAAGGCCTATGGTAAACACGCCGAGTTCTACGCCTTCTATCGCAGCATGGAGTCGTACAAAGCCAGCTTCAAGGACAAGCAGGATGTGATGGTTCTGCAGCCAAACTCGGCCTTCTTCCGCTACATGAATGCACCCAAGGGCGGCAAGTGACTCTGCAAGAGATATTTTTACCGGCGCTGGCGCTGATGCTGATCATGGAAGGGATGATGCCTTTCCTGGCGCCCGCGACCTGGCGTGAGACCTTCACGCGCCTGGCCACGCTGCGCGAGGGCCAGATTCGCTTTATGGGCCTCATCTCCATGGCCTTGGGTCTGATTCTGATGCAGGTAGTGTTATGACGCGTTCCGTGAGCCTTCATTCCGCCCCGGCCTGGCTCCTTCCCGAGTATGTCGAGGATGTCTTGCCGCCCTACGCCGCTGCCCTTGAGGGCGTGCGTGCACGCTTGCTCGCCCTGTTGAATGGTCATGGCTACGATTATGTGCAACCGCCCATGATCGAATTCCTCGATTCGCTGCTCTCTGATGCGGGTAATGAGCTGGATCTCAAAACCTTCAAGGTGATCGACAGCCTGTCGTGTCGACAGATGGGTGTGCGTGCCGATATCACCCCACAGATTGCGCGGATTGACGCCCATTTGCTGGGACGCAGCGGGGCCGTCCGTCTCTGTTACGCCGGCTCGGTCCTGCATACGCGCCCGGATGGCATGGCCAATCGCCGTGAGCCGTATCAGTTGGGCGCGGAGCTGTTTGGCCACGCGGGGATTGAGGCCGATCTGGAAATCCTCACCTTGTTGCTGGCGGCGATGCAGACCTGTGACCTCGAGCAAACGCGGGTCAGTCTCGGCCATGTCGGATTGTTCCGTGCCCTGGCGCGGGCAGCGGGGCTGGATGCCAGGACGGAGGCGGCCCTGTTTACCGCCTTGCGGCATAAGGATGTGCCGGAGTTGACCGCGTGCGTGGCGGGACTCGATCTGAAGTGGCGTGCCGCCTTTCTCGCCTTGACCGAGCTCTATGGCGGGGTCGAGGTGATTGATGATGCGCGGGCGCAGTTGCCGGCCGTGGAGGGTGTTGCGCAGGCCCTGGATGAGCTCGCGACCTTGGCTCGGGGTGTTTCTGGGGCGAATATCGGCATTGATCTTGCTGATCTGCGCGGCTATGGCTATCACAACGGCGTCGTGTTCGCGGGCTATGTGGGGGGACAGGCGCAGGCCGTCGCCCTGGGTGGTCGCTATGACGGTGCGGGCGCGCGTTTCGGACAGGCTCGTCCGGCCACGGGATTCAGCCTCGATCTGCGCCGGGTTCTGGATGTCATGGCTGAACCGGTCGCGGCCTCGGGGATTCTGGCCCCGTATGGCAATGAGATCGGTCTGCGCGATGAAATCGCCCGCCTGCGTGCGGCGGGTGAGCGCGTGGTGGTGGAGTTGCCTGGCCAAGAGGCCTGGCGCGCAAGCTGTGGTTGCGACCGTATCTTGATTCAGGCGGGGTCTGCATGGCAGATCCAGCCCCTCATTTGAACAAAGGAAAAAGAATGAAAAATGTCGTTGTAATTGGTACGCAATGGGGCGATGAAGGCAAGGGCAAGATTGTCGACTGGCTGACCGATCACGCCCAGGGCGTGGTGCGTTTTCAGGGCGGTCACAATGCCGGTCACACTCTGGTGATTGGTGGCAAGAAGACCGTTCTGCATCTGATCCCGTCGGGCATCCTGCGGGCTGGCGTGCGCTGCTTTATCGGTAATGGCGTGGTGGTTTCGCCCGAGGCGCTGATTGAAGAGGTCGAGATGCTGGAAAAGGGTGGCGTTGATGTTGCCAGCCGCCTGACCATTTCCGAGGCCTGTCCGTTGATCCTGCCGCATCACATTGCGCTCGATCAGGCGCGTGAGGCGGCCAAGGGCGCGGGCAAGATTGGCACGACCGGGCGCGGCATCGGCCCGACCTACGAGGACAAGGTGGCGCGTCGTGCGTTGCGCGTGCAGGACCTGCTTTACCGCGAGCGTTTTGCCGCCAAACTGGGCGAGATCCTCGACTATCACAACTTCGTCCTGAAGCACTACTTCAAGGCTGAGACGGTGGACTTCAACAAGTCCCTGGATCGCGCCATGGAGCTGGCCGAGAAGATCAAGCCGATGATTGGCGATGTACCGCGCCAGTTGTATGAGGCCAACAAGCGCGGCGAAAACCTGCTGTTCGAGGGTGCGCAGGGCACGCTGCTGGACATTGACCATGGCACCTACCCGTTTGTCACCAGTTCCAACTGTACCGCTGGTGGTGCGGCGACCGGTTCTGGCATGGGCCCCAACGGCATGCATTATGTGCTGGGCATCACCAAGGCCTATACCACGCGCGTTGGCGGTGGCCCCTTCCCGACGGAGCTGTTTGACGATACCGGCAAGTGGCTGTCCGAGAAGGGCAACGAGGTGGGGGCGACCACAGGCCGGGCGCGGCGCTGTGGCTGGTTCGACGCTGCGGCTCTGAAGCGTTCCATCCAGATCAACGGTGTCACCGGCCTGTGCGTCACCAAGCTCGATGTGCTGGATGGTATGGAAACCGTGCGCATCTGTACCGGCTACAAACTGGGTGGCGAGGTGTGTGACATCCTGCCGGTGGGTGCCGAGAGCCTGACCGACTGCGAACCGGTGTACGAAGACTGGGCCGGCTGGAGCGATTCGACCGTGGGCAAGGCCCGCTTCGAAGATCTGCCCGTCAATGCGCAGAAGTACCTTAACCGTATGCAGGAACTGTGTGGCGTGCCGGTGGATATCATCTCAACCGGCCCGGATCGCGCCGAGACCATCGTCGTACGCCACCCCTTCCTTTGATGGGGTGTGTGGTTCATCAAGGCAATAAAAAACGCATGAATCGTGAGATTCATGCGTTTACATTTGGTGCCCAAGAGAGGACTCGAACCTCCACACCGTTGCCGGCGCTAGGACCTGAACCTAGTGCGTCTACCAATTCCGCCACCTGGGCAATTCAGGAGCGCGAATTCTAGTGAATTTATCTGGAAGCTGTCAATGACAAATAGGAAAAATGCCGGTTCTTCGGCTGATCAGGGCAATAAACCGGCGAAGCCGCAGGGCGGCCATAAAGCGCGCAAGGGACAACCCCTGCGCTGGCAGGATCCGCACCTGGAGCGGGAACGGGCCAAGTACGATGAGCCCATGCCCAGCCGGGAGTTTTTGTTGCAATTGGTCGAAGCGGCGGGCGAGCCTTTGGAGGTTGATGTCCTGGCGCAGCGTCTGGGGATGCTGGCCGAGGAGGAGGAACCCTTCCGGCGGCGCTTGCAGGCGATGCAGCGTGATGGTCAGTTGATGTTCAACCGCCGTGGCCTGCTTTGTCTGCCGGAGAAGATTGAGGCCAAGGCGGGGCGTATCGAAGGCCACGCCGATGGCTACGGTTTCTTCATCCCCGATGATGCCTCGGGCGACCTGCGCCTCACCGAGAAGGAGATGCATCAGGTGCTCCATGGCGACCGCGTCATGGCGCGTGGACACGGCGCGGATCATCGCGGCCGTCGTGAGGGCAAGATTATCGAGGTTCTGGAGCGCGGGATTACCCGCCCGGTGGTGGGCCGTTTTTACATTGAACACGGCTATCAGTGGGTGATCGCCGAGAATGCGCGCATCAACCAGGACATCGTGGTGCCGAAGGGTAACGAGGGTGCGGCTGCCTTTGGTCAGGTGGTTATGGTCGAGATCGTGGAGTATCCGACCAAGCACTCGCCAGTGATCGGTCGTATCACCGAGGTGCTGGGCGGCTATGCTGATTCCGGCATGGAGATCGAGATCGCCCTGCGTAAACACGATTTGCCGTTTGAGTTCCCTGAAGCCGTCGCGGCCGAGGCCAAGAAGCTGCCCAAGACCGTGCGCAAGGCTGATCTGGGCCAGACCCCGGAAGGTCTGGAACGCGAGGATGTCCGTGCGCTACCGCTGGTCACCATTGATGGCGAGGACGCGCGTGACTTTGACGATGCCGTGTACTGCACGCCGGAAGGCCGCGGTTTCCGCTTGTTCGTGGCGATTGCGGATGTGTCGCACTATGTGCGGCCAGGGACGCCGCTGGATGCAGAGGCCTATACCCGCAGCACCTCGGTCTATTTCCCGCGCCGGGTGATCCCGATGTTGCCGGAGGAGTTGTCGAACGGTCTCTGTTCGCTCAATCCGGCAGTGGATCGTCTGTGCATGATGTGCGAGATGGAGATTACCTCCACCGGCCGGATAAAGAAGCACCGTTTCTACCCGGCGGTCATGCATTCCAAGGCGCGCCTGACCTACAACCAGGTCTGGGACTGGCTGTCGGGGAGCGCACCCGTGCCGGCGGACAAGGCCGCCTTGCTGCCGGATCTGCAAAACCTGAACAAGTTGTTCAAGCTGCTGTTGAAGGCGCGTGGCGAGCGGGGCGCGATTGAGTTCGAGACGCTTGAGACCAAGATGTTCTTCAATGAGGCTGGCAAGATTGAGCGCATTGTGCCGACCTCACGCAACGATGCCCACCGCATCATTGAAGAATGTATGCTGGCCGCCAATGTTTGCGCCTCCGAGTTCCTGCAAAAGAAAAAGCATCCGACGCTCTACCGCGTCCACGAGGGGCCGACCCAGATCAAGCTGGAAAAACTACAGGCCTTCCTGGCCGAGTTTGGTCTGCATCTGGCCGGTGGTGATGAGCCGCATGCCAAGGATTACGCCGACCTTCTGAGCAAGGTGAAGGGCCGTCCGGACGAGCAGTTGTTGCAGACGGTGATGTTGCGTTCGCTGCATCAGGCCGTGTACAGCCCGGAAAATGTGGGCCACTTTGGCCTCGCCTACGAGTCGTATACCCACTTCACTTCGCCGATCCGGC
>VGVU01000050.1 GCA_016873905.1 Betaproteobacteria bacterium
CCCAGAAAGGCATGCGCCAGCACCTCGTCCGAACCGTTACCCACAAACACCTGCTCAGGAGCCAGGTCATGAAATGCCGCAATGGCCTCGCGCAAGGCCTGTGAGGTCGGATCAGGATACAAGCGCAGGCGGGCATCCGCCGTCTCGGCCAGGGCCGCGATGACCTTGGGACTGGGCGGGTACGGGTTTTCGTTGGTGTTGAGTTTGACCAGGTTAGCCAGCTTCGGCTGCTCGCCCGGGACATAAGGCGTCAGGCTGTGCGTCACCGCGCTCCAGAAACGGCTCATTGCGATGACTGCAACCGATATTCCGCCGAGCGGGCGTGGGCCTGCAGACCCTCGCCATAAGCCAGCGCGGCAGCAACGCGACCCAGAGTTTGTGCGCCGGCATCCGAGACATGGATAATCGAGCTGCGTTTCTGGAAGTCATACACCCCCAGCGGCGAGGAAAAGCGCGCCGTGCGCGAGGTGGGCAGCACATGGTTGGGGCCAGCGCAGTAGTCGCCCAGCGCCTCGCAGGTGTTGCGACCCATGAAAATAGCCCCGGCGTGGCGAATCTTGGGCAGCATCGCGTCCGGGTCAGCCACCGACAATTCCAGGTGTTCCGGAGCGATAAAGTTACCGATCTCGGCGGCCTCATCCAGATCGCGGCACAGGATCAAGCCACCGCGCGCGGTGATCGAGGTGCGAATCACGGTCTCACGCGGCATCGTCGGCATCAGCTTTGCGATGCTGGCCTCCACCGCGTCAAGAAAGGCGGCGTCCGGCGAGATGAGAATGGCCTGCGCCAGCTCGTCGTGCTCGGCCTGCGAGAACAAGTCCATGGCGATCCAGTCCGGGTCGGTCTGACCGTCGCAAATAATCAGGATCTCGGACGGCCCGGCAATCATGTCAATGCCGACCACGCCGAACACGCGGCGCTTGGCCTCCGCCACATAGGCGTTTCCGGGACCGACAATCTTGTCCACCTGCGGCACGGTTGCGGTTCCGTACGCCAGCGCAGCCACCGCCTGGGCCCCGCCGATGCAGAACACGCGATCCACGCCCGATACGGCGGCAGCGGCCAGCACCAGTTCGTTCTGAATGCCGTCCGGGGTCGGCACGACCATGATCAATTCCTTGACGCCCGCCACCTTGGCCGGGATGGCGTTCATCAGCACGGAAGACGGATAGGCCGCCTTGCCGCCCGGCACATAGAGGCCAACACGATCCAGCGCCGTCACCTGCTGGCCCAGCACGGTGCCGTCAGCCTCGGTGTAGGTCCAGGAATGTTGCATCTGCCGTTCATGATAGATACGCACACGCTCGGCAGCGCTATTTAAGGCCGTGCGCAACTCAACCGGAAGACCTTCAAGCGCCGCCTGCAGACGCGCCTTTGGCATCTCCAGTTCAGCCATCGAGGCGGCATTGAGGCGGTCAAACTTGGCGGTGAACTCCAACACAGCCGCATCACCGCGCTGACGCACGGCACTGACGATGGTCTCCACCGCATCGGTAATGGCCTTGTCGGTGTCGGCGGAGAAGGCCAAAAGGGTGGCCAGTTGCGCCTGAAAATCGGCGCTTCGGGAATCAAGACGGGTCATCATGTGGGGTGCCAGGAAAGATTTGGAATGCGCCGATTTTAACCCGCCGTCGCCGTCTTGAATGCCTGAATGATGGGCTGGATGCGGTCGTGTTTGAGTTTCATCGCGGCCTCGTTCACCACCAGACGCGAGCTGATCTCCATGATCGGCTCCACCGCGACCAGGTTATTGGCCTTGAGCGTACCGCCCGTAGACACCAGATCGACGATCACATCGGCAAGCCCCACCAGCGGCGCCAGTTCCATCGAACCATACAGTTTGATGAGGTCGATGTGCACACCCTTGCCCGCAAAAAATAACCGTGTCGTTTTGACATACTTGGTCGCCACCGACAGGCGCGCGCCCCGGCGCACGGCCGCGGCGTAATCAAAACCCACCGGAGTCGCCACCATCATGCGGCACTTGGCGATATTCAGATCGACCGGCTGGTACAAGCCATCGCCGCCGTGCTCGATCAGCACATCCTTGCCAGCCACGCCCAGATCGGCGGCGCCGTGCTGGACATAGGTGGGCACATCGCTGGCGCGGACGATGATGAGTTGCACATCCGGTCGGTTGGTGCCGATGATGAGCTTGCGCGAAGACTCCGGGTTTTCGCTCGGCACAATCCCCGCCGCTGCCAGCAGAGGCAGGGTTTCTTCAAAGATGCGGCCCTTGGAAAGTGCCAAAGTAATCATGTTTTCTCCCTGCGCACCCGTGCGCCCAGCGCCGCCAGCTTGGTCTCAAGCTGTTCATAACCGCGATCGAGGTGATAAATGCGTTCGATGTGGGTCTCGCCCTCAGCCACCAGGCCGGCGATCACCAGGCTGGCAGAGGCACGCAGATCGGTGGCCATCACGGTAGCGCCTTCCAGTCTCTGAACGCCCGTGACGAAGGCGGTGTTGCCATCAATCTTGATGTCGGCACCCAGTCGTTGCAGCTCCACCGCGTGCATGAAGCGGTTCTCAAAAATGGTCTCGCGCATCACCGCGCTGCCCTCGGCCACGCAATTGATCGCCATGAACTGCGCCTGCATGTCGGTGGGAAAACCCGGATACGGCGCCGTACGGATCGAGACCGCCTTGAGTTTGGCCGGTGCGGTGATGCGAATAAACTCGCGCTCGGCGGTCTTCTCGCTGACGATATCGCAACCGGCATCCATCAATTTATCCACCACCGCGTCGAGATAACCGCTGGAGATGCCATTCAGCGTCACCGTACCGCCAGCGGCCGCCGCCGCGCACAGATAGGTTCCGGCCTCGATGCGGTCGGGCATGATGCGATGGGTCGCGCCATGTAAGCGCTCGACCCCCTCGATGCGAATCACATCCGTCCCCGCGCCGGAGATCTTTGCGCCCATGGCGATCAGACATTTCGCCAGATCCACCACCTCCGGCTCACGCGCGGCATTTTCGATCACCGTGATTCCGTCGGCCAGACAGGCCGCCATCATCAGGTTTTCGGTCCCGGTCACGGTCACCATGTCGGTAAACAGGTGGGCGCCCTGCAGGCGCGAAACCCGGGCACGGACATAACCGTGTTCCACCGCCACCTCGGCACCCATCGACTGGAGCCCCTTGATGTGCTGGTCAACGGGGCGCGCGCCAATGGCACACCCCCCCGGCAGCGACACCCGCGCCTCGCCGCAGCGAGCGGTAAGCGGCCCCAACACCAGGATGGAAGCGCGCATGGTCTTGACCATCTCGTACGGCGCGACCGGATTATTCAGGCCACTGGCATCCAGCCGCACGGTATGCGCATCGCGCTCAACCTTGACCCCCATTTGCGCCAAGAGCTTCAACATGGTGCCGATGTCGTTGAGCTCCGGCACATGGGTCAGCGTCAACGGCTCAGGCGTCAGGAGACAGGCACAAAGGATAGGCAGAGCGGCGTTTTTGGCACCGGAGATGGTCACCTCACCCGATAAGGCGCGACCACCGGTGATAACGAGTTTATCCATAGATACGAAGCGAGTTAAAAGAGAGCGTCAATGCCGGAGTTTATAGCCGCGCATGATCAACTGCATAGCCACTCCGCAAAGAATCAGGGTAAATGGCAGGGCCACGGCCAGACCCAGCCATGGGCTGACATCCGCCTGGGCAAAGAACCCATAGCGGAAACCGTCAATCATGTAGAAAACGGGATTCGCCTGCGAGAGGGCCAACCAGAACGGCGGCAGGCTGTGGATGGAATAAAACACCCCCGACAAAAAGGTCAGCGGCAGAATGATGAAATTCTGCACGCCGGACAGGTGATCAAACTTGTCCGCCCAGATCCCCGCAATCACCCCGATGGCGGCAAAGGCCAGCGAGGCAATGCACGCCCAGACCAGCACCCAAAGCGGATGTGCCAGCGGCAGGTCGGCCACCCAGAAGCCTGCGGCCAGCACCCCAACGCCCACCAACAGGCCACGCAACGCGGCGGCAAGCAGGTAAGCCAAGAGAAATTCCAGGTGGCTGAGCGGCGCAATCAGGATAAAGGCGATATTGCCCGTGATCTTCGACTGGATCAGCGATGACGAACTATTGGCAAAGGCATTCTGCAAGATGGACATCATCGCCAGACCCGGGATCAGAAAGGCGGTATAGGCCACCCCTGGATAGACCTCGACCCGCCCTTCCAGGGCCTGGGCAAAGACCAGGAGATAGAGGAGCGCCGTCAGGATGGGGGCGGCCACCGTCTGCAGCAGCACCTTCCAGAAGCGCAGGATTTCCTTGCGCAGCAGGGTCCAGAGGCCAATCCAGTTCATTGCGCCATGATTCGTACGAAGGCCGCTTCCAGGCTGTCGCTGCCGGCCATCAGGTTAGCCGTCGTGTCGAGGGACACGATCTCGCCCCGGCGCAGCATGGCCACCCGGTTGCACAGTTGCTGCGCCTCTTCCAGATAATGCGTCGTCAGGAGAATGGTGTGCCCCGCCTCGTTCAGTTCGCGGATAAAGGCCCACAAGGACTGGCGCAGATCAACATCCACGCCGGCGGTCGGCTCGTCGAGGATGATGACCCGTGGCTTGTGCACCAGGGCCTGCGCCACCAGGACCCGCCGCTTCATGCCGCCCGAGAGTTGGCGCATATTGGTATTAGCCTTGTCGTCAAGACCCAGACGAGCGATCAGCTCATCAATCCAGGCCTCGTTGTGGGCAAGGCCGAAATAGCCGGACTGAAACTGCAAGGCCTCACGCACATTGAAAAAGGGATCAAACACCAGTTCCTGCGGCACCACGCCCAGGCAGCGGCGGGCCTCGAGATAATTGTTCCGGACATCAAAGCCCATCACCCGAGCCTGGCCACTCGTTGCGCGCACCAGGCTGGCAAGAATGTTGATGAGGGTGGTCTTGCCCGCGCCGTTGGGGCCCAACAAGGCGAAAAACTCCCCTTCGGCGATGCTGAGATTCACACCCCGCAGGGCCTCAACCTGACGATAGCGTTTGCACAACCCAATCAATTCGACGGCAGGAACCACTAGACAACCAACATCAGAAGAGTTCGCGAACCCCGTACAGCCGAGCCAGTTCAACCAACCCGGCAGGCCAACCTACAATCTCCAGGGCACGCTGGCGGGCAAGAGCACGGCGCTTGAGAACCAGGAGAAACCCCAGCATGGACGAATCGACCAGGCCCAAGCCAGACAGATCAACCCGCTCCACCTCGGCCGTCTCCGCCATCGCCAGATGACGGGCGACCGTCGCGTGGGTGTAATCACCTGACAGGCGCATCACACCTGCCGTGATCTGAAGCTCGCTCACCCCACGACTCATGCTGTTCAAGCCTTCTGGTTACGCCGGCGCAGGGTGTCGATCAGGCCATCCACCCCGCCCTTTTTGATTTCACTATTAAATGAGCTGCGATACACGGTGATCAGGCTGACCCCATCGACCAGAATGTCATACACCTTCCATCCAGCTGCCTGTTTCTCCACCCGGTAATCGACCGGAATGGCGGGCGACCCGGATTTGCTCGCCTCCAGACTCACCATAACCTCGGTATCGCCAGGACTCATGCGCAGGGCTTTGTATTCAAACTTGTAATCGACGATGCTGGAAATGGAGGCCGCATAGGTACGCACCAGCATGGCCCTGAATTCCTCGATCAAGACCGCCTGCTGGGCCACCGAGGCATCGCGCCAGTTTTTTCCCATGGCCAGGCGGGTCATGCGCTCAAAATCAAAGTGCGGCAGGATCTTGGCCTCGACCAGGGCATGGATCTTTTTCTTGTTGCCGGCACGGATGTCGCGATCCTGACGGACGATGCTGGCCACCTCCTCGGTGGCGTTGCGGGCAATCTCATCCGGACCCCCGTTGGCCTGTGCCGCAGGCGTAAAAACAACCCCGAGGGAGAACCCCAGGGCAAGAATCCAGGCATAGGCGCCCGCCATTTTCGGTCTCATTTTGCTTCTCCCTTTCCGCCCGCTGCGGCCTCTCCCTTGCCATAGAGGAACTGGCCAATCAGTTGTTCCAGCACCACGGCACCCTGGGTGAGTTGCAGACGATCGCCGCTCTTCAGCACAGATTCCTCGCCGCCCGCCTCCAGGGCAATGTACTGCTCACCCAACAGACCGGAAGTCATGATGGATGCCGAACTATCCTTGGGAAAGTGATAACGGCTATCCAGATCGAGACGCACCGTGGCCTCAAATTTCTGGGCATCAAAGCTGATTTCGCCCACCCGGCCCACGACGACCCCGGCACTCTTCACCGGCGCACGCACCTTGAGCCCACCGATATTGTCAAAATGGGCCGCAACAGCATAGGTCTTGGCACTGTCGAAACCGCCCAGATTACCCACCTTGAGGGCGAGGAAGATCAGCGCCCCAATGCCCGCCGCAACAAACAGGCCAACCCAGAGATCCAGCGTGGTTCTTTCCATTCTCAAACTCCACGGAACATGATTGCCGTCAAGATGAAGTCAAGGGCCAAGATGGCCAGACTTGAGGTCACGACGGTGCGCGTTGTCGCGCGCGAAACGCCTTCCGCCGTTGGCGGTGCGTCAAAACCTTCAAACAGGGCGATGACCGTCACGGCCACGCCAAAGACCACACTCTTGATGACCCCTTGCAGGATATCATCGCCAAAATCGACGGCCGCCTGCATCTGCGACCAGAACGAGCCTTCATCGACCCCGATCAGGACCACCCCGACCAGATAGCCACCGAAGATACCCATGGCCGAGAACAGGGCGGCCAGAAGCGGCATCGAGATCAGACCGCCCCAGAAACGCGGCGCCACAACCCGCGCGATGGGATCGACCGCCATCATCTGCATGGCCTCAATCTGCTCCGTGGCCCGCATCAGGCCAATCTCGGCGGTAATCGCGGACCCGGCACGGCTGGCAAACAGCAGGGCGGCCACCACCGGCCCCAGTTCACGAACCAGCGACAAGGCCACCAGGATGCCCAGCGCCTCCTCCGAACCGTAGGTCTGCAGCGTGTCATACCCCTGCAGGCCGAGCACCATACCGACAAACAGGCCCGACACCAGAATAATGATCAGCGACAGCACCCCCGTCGAAAACACCTCGCGAATCACGAGGTGAGGCCGCCGCACACAACTCCCTGAACGCATCAGGATCAGGGCAAAGAAACGCGCGGCGACACCCAGGCGCCAAATGCTCTCAATGACGCGATGACCGATGCGGCGAATCGGGATGAGGCTGCGTTCAGGCACGGGCCACCCCCAGATCAACGGCCAGGTCCGGAGCCGGGTAATGGAAAGGCACCGGGCCATCCTCTTCGCCATGCACGAACTGGTGCACAAACGGCAGGGTGGAGGCCCGAATCTCGTCCGGAGTTCCCTCGGCCTCAATCACGCCGTTGGAAATGAAATAGACATAATCGACGATCTTCAGCGACTCCTGCACATCATGGGTCACCACCAGCGAGGTCAGGCCCAGCGCATCGGTCAGACGACGGATCATGTTACCGGTCACGCCCAACGAAATCGGATCAAGGCCGGCAAACGGCTCGTCATACATGATCAGCATCGGATCCAGGGCAATCGAGCGGGCCAACGCCACGCGCCGGGCCATGCCGCCCGAGAGCTCAGACGGCATCAAATCCGCCGCCCCGCGCAGACCGACAGCATGCAGCTTCATCAACACCAGATCGCGAATCAGCGGCTCGGGCAAGTCGGTGTGCTCACGCAACTGGAAGGCCACATTGTCGAACACGGAAATGTCCGTAAACAGCGCGCCAAACTGGAACAACATGCCCATGCGCCGACGCAAGGCAAAAAGAGCCGCCTGATCGAGCTCAGGAACCTCCAGGCCATCAACGCGAACGCTACCCTGAGTCGGGCGCAAGGCCCCACCGATCAGACGCAACAGGGTCGTCTTGCCGCAGCCGGAGTTGCCCATGATGGCAATCACCTGGCCGCGCCGAGCGGTCAGATTGATGCCTTTCAGGATCTGGCGTGAGCCATAACCAAAAGACAGATCGCGGATTTCAACAAGGGCGTCGGACACGAAGAGGGGCCTCTAAGACAGCCGGGGAAGGGTGCGGCATGTGGGTGCCGCATAAGGGTGCGGCATTCTACCCGATTAAAGCCCCAAGATCTCGATCAGTGATTCAATTTGCTCCATCCGGGCCAACGCGGATGACTCATAGAGCAGGAAAACCGGTTCCGTCAGGGTCGCTGCTTGCAGGCGCGTCGCCAGGGCCTTCAGATCCGTGTCGAGCCTCACGACCACCCGCGCGGGCGAATCCGGCGCGAGGATCACCAAGCGTTCGCCCAAGGCGGCGCGCACGGCATCGGGCACCCCGAAAGCGGCCTCTTCCAGCACAAACCGGAAGTCCCCCGTCGCATCAGCCGCCAGCGTGTTCCAGGTGGCCTCATCCATGGCCGACCAGGCGGCCACATCCAGCCAGACACAGCGAAACTGGGTCTGGTAGAAGGCAAACTGCCAATCCTCCGGGAGATCGGGCGGATACATCGACCCAACCCAATCGGGATGACGCCAATCCGCGCAACCCGGATAAACCACATATAAAAATGGCCGCATTAATCCCATTGCTACATTAATGACAAAAGTCGCAAGGACGAGTATAAAGGCATAACTCCAGCTTATTGATTGGATTTCTTTTTAAGTTGGCCCAATACCTCTGGCCTGATCTTTAGCCAGTTAATTAAGTTGTTGTACCCCTATTTTTTATCCAGGAGCCTCACATGAAAACCTCTGTTCTGATCGCCGCCTTGTTGTCTACCGTTTCCCTCTCCGCCGTGGCCGCTGCACCGGCCGCACCCGCTGCCACACCCGCTACTCCGGATGCCTGGCTGGCCCGCATGACCGACATGACCCAGAACATGTCCGCCTACAAGGAACCCAAGGTGTTTATACCTTGGCTGAACGCCGTGACCGAACCCGGCTTCTACACCACCATGGGCAACAACATGATGGTACCGGACAACTGGACCAAGATGATGGCCACCGGTCTGGATCCGCGCGCACTGACCAATGTGATGCAGTTCACTGACCCGGCGGTTGCCATGAAGTGGATGGCTGCCAGTATGGACCCGAACTTCTACACCGCCCTGCTGACCACCGCTTCTGATCCGGCCAAGATGATGCGCTGGGCCGTGATGCCGATGGATCCGAAGGTCATAAACATGGGCCTGCAGATGATGAACCCAGCCACCTCCATGAACTGGATGATGGCTCCGATGACGCCGCAGTCCATGAACCTGATGATGGCCCCGATGAACCCCAACCTGTACACCTCCTGGATGGGCACCTCCATGAACCCGGCCACCTATGGCACCTGGGGCGGCATGATTAACCCGGCCACCTATGGCGCCGCCATGACCAACCCCATGGATCTGTCTGCCTGGACCAACATGATGACCCCCATGCTGGCTCCGGTTGCCGCAATCGCTCCGGCAGCTGCCGCTGTAGCCGCTCCGGCGGCGGCTGTGGTCGCTCCGGC
>VGVU01000051.1 GCA_016873905.1 Betaproteobacteria bacterium
CCCCGGCCTCGGGATAACCGACCACCACCGTGATCTCTGGCGGCAGATCGACCGCCAAGCCCATCAAGCAGCGCGCGTTTTCGGCGTAAAAATCCTCGCGCAGGGCCAGATCCTCGGGCGGATAGCCGCACAGCGCCAGCTCGGGTGTCAGCAACAAGGTTGCTCCCTTCGCGACAGCAACCCGCGCCTGCGCCAGGATCTGCGCGGCGTTACCGGCCAGATCGCCGACCACGGGATTAAACTGCGCCAAGGCCAGGCGGCGAGTCCCGCCAGCCTGTTCGCCCGCCCCCGAATTTCCAGACCTACCGGGCATGCGCGGCCTGAGTCCGTTCAAAATCCCCCTGACAGACGGTACAGCGACTCGCCGCCGGATTTACTTCGAGACGCGCCAACGGGATTCCTTCGCCACACGCCTCGCAACGCCCAAAATCCGGATCATCCAGGCGCACCCGCGCGGCCTCCAGTTGTTTCAGTTCGCTCAATTCCAGGTCAAGGCGAGCCGCAGCCAGATCCCCCAGCGTCACCGCCAGTGCCTCATCCGAACTGTCACCGCCCTGTTTGCCCAACAAGGTTGAAAACTGCGTCTCGCCGGTCGCCTTCTCGGCCTCAAGAATCTCGTCCAGCAAGGCCGCACGACGCGCCAGCAAGGCCGTGCGCACACGATCCCGTTCCTCTTCCGTCAAGTAGTTCATAACACCACTCCCAGAATCTCAAACCAAAATCTCGAACATCCACGCCCCTGCGCTAGAATACGCGACTCGCCTCCGTAGCTCAGTGGATAGAGCATCCCCCTCCTAAGGGGAGGGTCACACGTTCGATTCGTGTCGGGGGCGCCATCATTGCGCAGCCAGGCGGCCACGCCGCTCTACCGCGGGCCGCTCTACCGCCGGATTGTAGTTCAAACCGTCCGCGCCGCCAGTGCCTCCAGGCGAGCCTTGGCTGCACCACTCTGGATAGCCGCCTGCGCTGCCAGAACCCCCTCGGCCAGGCTTGCGGCCACGCCGCTGACATAGAGTGCGGCACCCGCGTTGAGCGCCACGATGTCACGCGCCGGGCCCGGCTGATTATCCAGGGCGCCCAGGAGCATGGCCTTGGATTCTTCAACCCCACTCACCGACAGTTTTTCAGAGGCACAGCGCGTCAGACCGAAATCTTCCGGGCTCACCGTGTACTCGTGAATCTGGCCATCCTTCAACTCGGCTATGTGTGTGGTCGCGCCCAGCGAGATCTCGTCAAGGCCGTCGTCGGCATGCACGACCAGCACATGGCGACTGCCCAACTCACGCAAGACCTCAGCCAGCAACCGGGTGTAAGCACGATCGAAGACGCCCAAGACCTGGTTCGGCGCACCCGCCGGATTGGTCATCGGCCCGAGCAGGTTAAAAAAGGTGCGCACGCCCAATTCACGGCGCACCGGCGCGGCGTGTTTCATGGCGCTGTGATGGTTGGGCGCAAACATGAAGCCCACGCCGATCTCGCGCACCGCCTGCGCCACCGCCTCGGGCGGCAAATTGACATTCACACCCAAGGCCTCGAGCACATCGGCACTACCCGACTTCGACGACACCGAACGGCCACCGTGCTTGGCGACCTTGGCGCCCGCTGCCGCTGCGACAAAGGCCGCCGCGGTAGAAACATTGAAGGTATGCGCACCGTCACCGCCCGTGCCGCAGGTATCCACCAGATAATCGACGCCGGTCAGCGGCACCTTGGTGGACAACTCGCGCATGACGGTCGCTGCGGCCGCCAGCTCGGTCACCGTCTCGCCCTTGCAGCGCAAGGCCACCACTGCGCCGGCAATCTGCGCCGGGGTCAACTCCCCCGTCATGATGGCGCGCATCAGATCGAGCATCTCCTCGCGCGCAAGATCGGTGCGAGCCACCAGTTTGGACAACAGGGCCGGATAATTCATCGTGTTTCTTCCAGAAAGTTCCGCAGTAAATCGTGACCGTGTTCGGTGAGAATGGATTCCGGGTGAAACTGCACCCCCTCGACAGCCAGCGTCTTGTGGCGCACCCCCATGATCTCGCCGTCCTCGGTCCAGGCCGTGATCTCCAGGCAATCCGGCAGGGTTGCCTTCTCAATCACCAGCGAGTGATAGCGCGTCGCCGTGAACGGGTTGGGCAGGCCATGGAAAACACCAACATCGCGGTGCTGGATCGGCGAGGTCTTGCCGTGCATCAGTTGCTTGGCGTGGACAATGCGCCCGCCAAAGGCCTGGCCGATGCTTTGGTGTCCCAGACACACACCCAGAAGCGGAATCTTTCCCGCCAGAGCCAGAATCAGCGGCACGGAGATCCCCGCCTCGTTGGGCGTACACGGCCCCGGCGAGATCACCACGCGATCCGGGGCGCGGGCGATCACCTCGTCCACCGTCACCTCATCGTTACGAACAACCTCCACCTCGCAACCCAGTTCACCAAAATACTGCACCAGGTTGTAGGTAAAACTATCGTAATTATCGAGCATCAAGAGTTTCATATCTCGCCCTCCCCCGCCAGCGCCAGTTCAGCGGCGCGCACCACGGCGCGGGCCTTGTTGCGGGTTTCCTGCCATTCGCTTTCGGGAACGGAATCGGCGACGATGCCGGCACCGGCCTGCACGAACAAGGTGTTGTCCTTGATCACAGCGGTGCGAATGGCGATGGCCACATCCATATCACCGTTAAAACCCAGATATCCGACTGCGCCGGCATAAATGCCGCGCTTGCTGGGTTCCAGTTGGTCGATGATCTCCATCGCCCGAATCTTGGGCGCGCCGGAGACGGTACCGGCCGGGAAGGTGGCGCGCAAAACCGCCATGGCGTTGAGGCCAGACTTGAGCTTGCCCTCGACATTGGAGACGATGTGCATGACATGCGAGTAGCGTTCCACCGTCATGTTTTCAGTCACGCGCACGCTACCGATCTCAGCGACGCGGCCGGTGTCGTTGCGGCCCAGATCCATCAACTGCACATGCTCGGCGCGCTCCTTGGGATCGGCCAGGAGTTCGGCCTCCAGACGCAGGTCGTCCTCGCGGGTAAGGCCGCGTGGCCGGGTGCCGGCGATGGGGCGCACCGTCACGGTATCGTCCTCCAGCCGCACCAGGATCTCCGGGCTGGAACCCACAATCTGGAACCCCCCCATGTCGTAATAAAACATGTAAGGCGAGGGGTTGAGGCTGCGCAGGCTACGGTACAGCGACAACGGGTGACCATGGAACGGCCGACTCATGCGTTGCGACAACACCACCTGCATGATGTCGCCGTCGAGAATGTACTGTTTGGCGCGATCCACGGCGGCTTTGAAGCCCGCCTCGCCGAACTCGGATACGGCATCCATCACCTCACCACGCACCGGGGCAGGCGCATGGGCAGGTTTGTTCAACTGCGCTGCCAGCGTGTTCAGTCGCGTCTGCGCATTCAACCAGGCCTCTGGCACCATCGGGTCGGCATAGACAATGAGTGTCAACTGGCCGGTCAGGTTGTCGATCACCGCCAACTCGTCGGACAGCAATAACAGAATGTCGGGGGTACCGATGGCATCAGCCTTGTTGGACTGCGCCAGCTTCTTCTCAATGTAGCGTACCGTGTCGTAGCCGAAATAGCCCGACAGCCCGCCCGGAAAACGCGGCAGGCCCGGCACCGAGGCCGCCTTGAAACGGGCCATGTAGCCTTCGATAAAGGCGAGCGGATCGACCGCATCGGTCTGCTCCACCGCCACACCGTCGGTTTCGACGCTCACGAAATGACCATGCACGCGCAGTACGGTGCGGGCCGGCAGACCAATAAAGGAGTAGCGCCCAAAGCGTTCGCCGCCCACAACCGATTCAAGCAAGTAGGAATACGGCTGGTTGGCGAGCTTCAGATACAACGACAGCGGCGTATCAAGGTCCGCCGGCAAGCGCCGCACCACCGGAATGCGGTTGTAACCCTCGCGGGCTAACTGGTTGAACTTTTCTTCGTTGAACACCGGCGCTTACTTTTTAACCACCCTCTCAGCCGCCGCCGCCAGGCTAGGCACCACGGCATCGAGATCCAGTTCGCTGACCGGGCGACCCCGGTTATAGCCGTAAGGCACGCAAAACACCGGACAACCGGCGGCGCGCGCCGCCTGGGTATCGTTCAGCGAATCGCCAATCAGCAACATCTCGGCGGGCTCGATACCAAAGGCCTGTGCGGCATGGAGCAGCGGCAAGGGATCCGGCTTCTTCTTGGGCAATGAATCGCCGGACAGCACCAGATCGAAATAGGAGAACAGTCCGGTATCGCGCAGCAGCGGCAGGGTAAATTGCTCGGCCTTGTTGGTGACACAGGCCAGCTTGAAGCCCATATGCTGAAACTTTTGCAGACCTTCGATCACGCCCGGGAAAGGCCGTGACTTACGCGACACATGCGCACCGTAATGCTTCTGGTAAATCGCCAAGGCACGCGTATTCAGCTCGGGATCCGGCTCGGCGTGCAGATCGCGCGTCAGACAGCGCTTGACCAGTCGCGACACACCGTTGCCGATGTAGGTCTTGATCTCGGCCAACTCCAGCACCGGCAGCGCCAATTCCTTCAACATGGCAGCGGCGGCGTCAGCCAGATCCTCCGCCGTGTCGAGCAAGGTGCCGTCGAGGTCGATCATGATCGCCTTGACGGGCAAGGGGAATGCCACCGCCATGGTTAAACCTTGGCCAGTTCGGCACGCATCTCGCCGATGATGGTGTCGTACTTGTTCTTGTCGTTGGCGTTGTATTTACCAAACACGGCAGAGCCGGCCACAAAGGTGTCGACACCCGCGCGGGCCACTTCGGCGATATTGGCCGGGCCAACGCCACCGTCAATCTCGAGACGGCAGTTATAGCCACCCGCGTCAATCATGGCGCGGACCTTCTTGGCCTTGTCGAGCACATAGGGGATGAACTTCTGGCCGCCGAAGCCCGGGTTAACCGACATCAGCAGGACCATGTCGAGCTTGGGCAGGGTGTATTCCAGAATATCCAGCGGCGTGGCCGGGTTGAAGACCAGGCCGGCCTTGCAACCGGATTCCTTGATCAGACCGATGGTGCGGTCGATGTGCTCGGAGGCCTCCGGGTGGAAGGTGATGTAAGTGGCACCGGCCTTGGCGAAATCGGGGATGATGCGATCGACCGGCTTGACCATCAGGTGGACATCAATCGGCGCGGTCACGCCGTGCTTGCGCAGCGCCTCGCAGACCAGCGGGCCGATGGTCAGGTTGGGCACATAGTGGTTGTCCATCACATCGAAGTGGACGATGTCGGCGCCGGCGGCGAGAACATTGTCAACCTCCTCGCCCAGCTTGGCGAAGTTGGCAGAAAGGATGGAAGGGGCAATTTGAAAGTCCATGGAAGGCTCCGTTTAAACAGGTCAGACATTCTACCGCAAGGTCTTGCCCTCCAGCATGCACAAAGATCCCTGTTTACATCGCCCTGCTTATCTCCATGTTTTATATCCCTGTACGGGTAATGACGGCGTTACCCCTGTTCACGCCAGTGCAACAAACCCTGCGCGTTAAGTTCGAGGTCGTTGTCCAGCAAGAATACCGCCTGAGACTGCGTCCCCGTCCAACCGTGCGCCTGCAAACGCCTCCATAACAAATCACCCAATGCCGCCTTGAGCCAGGCTTGCGCCGTTTCACCCTCACCCGGCCCCTCCCCCGCCCCGCCAGCCGGTGCGGATCGAGTGAGGCCTACAAAGGCATCCAGAAGTTCGTGCAGGTCAGCCGTCAAGCGTGGCAGTTCGGTCACCCGGCCCCAGTGGGTCAAGAAGATGGCCGAGGGTGACAGGGCCATCAAACGATCAAGCGTGGCATGCGCAGCAGAAGGCTCAAACTGCACCGGGGTCGTCGTCGGGTAGATAAAGGCCCTGCCATCGGTGTCGAATTCCCGATAGGAAATCCCGAAACAGTCGCCCGTAAAAAGGGCATTTGCGTGGCGCTCGTGGACGCAATAGTGGTGTCGGGCATGGCCGGGGGTGTCAATAAAGGTCAGCGTTGTGCCGGCCCAATCAAGCTTGAAGCCATCGCCAGTCTCAAGGACGCGTTCAGCCGCCACAGGAACAATCTCACCGTACAGAGACCGGAAGGTCTCCTCGCCATACACCGCTATCGTCCCCGCAACCAACCGGGTCGGGTCGATCATGTGGCGTGCGCCGCGCGGATGCACAAGCAGTTGGGCATTCGGACAACATTGCATCAGGCGACCCGCACCTCCGGCATGGTCCAGATGAACATGGGTAACGAGAACCAGATCGACAGCGCCAGCCGTCAGCCCCAGCGTTTCGAGAAAGGCCAGCACCCCAGGCACCGAATAGGTCGTACCGGTATCAACGATGGCCACCCGCCCGGCGCGAACCACGAGGTGAATCGCCGCGAGACCGGTACGCACATAGCCGGAATCCAGGGCGTAAATTCCATCAGGGTAGGAAACGACATTTTCAATCGACATGATTTGCACCCGGTAAATGAATCAACAGCTCTGAATCCAGCAAAGACAACACTGCGCAACGGGTTGCCATTCCGGCCAACAGTGTGGAACATACCCGCCCATGGCCGAATCCCGCAGATATCATATTACCGTGACAACGCAGGTCGATTACCTGCCCGAGCAATCCGATGAGGCAAATGACCGCTATGTCTTCGCCTATACCATCACCCTCAAGAACAGCGGCACGGTTGCAGCGCAACTCATCTCGCGCCACTGGATCATCACCGATGCCTTGCAACAGGTTCAGGAGGTGCGTGGCCTGGGTGTGGTCGGCGAGCAACCCGTCCTGAATCCCGGTGAGTCCTTCCAATATCGTAGTGGCACCGCGTTGGCCACACCCATGGGAAACATGCGCGGTTACTATCAGATGACCGCTGATGACGGTCACCCGTTTGAGGTCGAGATTCCCGAATTCCTCCTCAGCATCCCGCGCGTCCTGCATTAGCCGAACAGGCACCATTAGCCGAACAGGCATCATCTGCCCCTATAATCGGCCCCCATGTCTCGCCTTGTCCTTCTTCTCCCCTTTTTCCTCGTCGGTTGTGGCCTGTTAGGCTCGCGACCACCCGCCCCCATCCAGGGTAGCAGCCCTTCGACACCCGCCGTAGCGGCCGCAGTCACCGCCAGCCCTGACGCGCCGGTGCCCGCCCCAACCGAGACCGCGATCAAAACCACGCCCGGATCCATGCCCTGGCTCAAGCGCGCAGACTGGGGCGACCTCCCGGGCTGGCGCAATGATGACCTGGCCCGAGCCTGGCCAGCACTGCAGCAATCCTGCAAGACCTTGCGCAATCAAAGCGCCTGGCAAGCCACCTGCCGCGCCAGCGACGCCTTGAGCAACCCCAGCACCGAGTCGGTACAAGATTTTCTTGAGACCTGGTTTGCCCCCCATCAGATCCAACAGAGCGACGGCAGCCTTGAGGGTCTGGTCACCGGCTACTACGAACCGCTGTTACGCGGTAGCCGCACCCGCAGCGGAAAATACCGTTTCCCGCTCTACGGTCCTCCGGATGACCTGCTCATCGTTGATCTGGCCGCACTCTACCCGGAGCTCAAGAACCAGCGTGTCCGTGGCCGTCTTGAGGGCAACAAGGTCGTCCCCTATTACAGCCGCGCCGAGCTTTCCAGTGGCAAGGCCCCCCGTGTTGCCGGCAAAGAGATTGCCTGGGCGGATGACCCGATCGAACTGTTTTTCCTTGAGATCCAGGGCTCCGGTCGCCTCCAGCTTGAAAACGGCGATGTCATGCGGGTCGGTTACGCCAATCAAAACGGCCACCCTTACAAATCCGCCGGAAAATGGTTGATTGAGAAAGGCGAACTCACGGCGGCACAGGCCTCCATGCAGGGCATCAAGGACTGGGCGCGGCGCAATCCAGAGCGGCTCAGCGAACTGCTCAATACCAATCCCAGCCAGGTCTTCTTCCGCGAATTACCCAATAACGGCAACGGCCCGCTGGGTGCCCTCGGAGTTCCGTTGACCGGCGAACGGAGTATCGCTGTTGACCCGCGCGGCATGCCCTTGGGCGCCCCCGTCTGGCTGGCCACAACCCAACCCAACAGCAGTGAGCCCCTCAATCGCCTGATGTTGGCGCAGGATACCGGCGGGGCCATTCGCGGCAATGTCCGTGTCGATTTTTTCTGGGGTTTTGGTGAAGAGGCCGGGAAAAAGGCCGGGGCCATGAAACAGAAGGGCCGCATGTGGGTCCTTCTGCCAAAAGACTACCCGCTCCTGCGCAACGGCAACTAACGAAAACTGATCAGTCGTCGTCCTTCAGGGTAAAGCTGACCCGTTCCTCAATCACGGCGCGCACCGGACGACCCTCGCGTTGCGGAGGCTGATAACGAGCCACCTGAAAAAAGGCCTGCACGCTCGCCTCAAATACGCCCGCGGGTTGGGCAGAAACAATCTCCACCGCCTCCACCTCGCCCAAGGCATTCACCCGTAACCGCACCTTGAGGCTCCCCGTAACCCCGCGACGCTGCGCAGATTCCGGGTATTTGGGTTGCGCCACACCCAGCCGGCGCGGAACAGCATCCAGCTTTCGCGCCGGATACCACTCGTCATCATGGATGAACCGCGGCGCGTCCGGAACCTTGGGCTCGGCCACCCTCATGGCTGCCGCAGGGACTGACGGCTTGGCGACCGACTGAACGGGTGCATGGGCAGGAGCAGGCGGAACTCCCTCTGTCGAGAGAGGCGTTGGGTTTGGAACCAAGGTCGGCGCAACGACCGTAGGTGAGATCAGCACCGGCAGCGGCGTGGCGACAGGCGTGGCAATAGGTGTGGTGACAGGCGTGGGGATGAGCGTCGGAGCCGGTATCGAAGTTGGCAAAGGCCTGGGAGGTGGGAGGGCCGGCTGCACGGCAGGCTTGTGGGCAGGGTCGGAGGCAGGATCGGGGCCCGTCTTTGGGGCAGACTCCAGCCGCGCGACAATAACCAAGGGGGGCGACGCCGTCTCCCCTACCGGGGCCCGATCCCAAGCCAGGGTCGCCAGATGAACGGCCAGAGAAAACAACAAGGCGCGGCGGAACAGGGAGTCATTCGACAACATGTGCCCCACGCCCGACATGATCAACCCGCCGATCGCTCCAGATGAAAGCTTGCCGTGCCCTGCGCCAGAAGGTCCTTCAAGAGGGGCAGACAGGCCCGCAGTTCGGCCTCCAGCGTCCAGGGCGGATTAATGATCACAAGGCCACTGCCATACATCCCGTACTCGCCCACGACCG
>VGVU01000052.1 GCA_016873905.1 Betaproteobacteria bacterium
CCTCCATGTCGTCCCGCTGCAACTCCTGGCCTATCACACCGCCTGCGCCCGCGGCACCGATGTCGACAAACCACGCAACTTGGCAAAATCCGTGACGGTGGAGTAGGTTGCAGCGCGCCTAATCGCGCCTGCCCCCCATTAGAATGGGGGGATTACCATCTCCGCCGAGGGCTATATTCTCGCTGTATGTGCAGGGTTGGAGCAGGGTGTTAGAATCCAACCATCAAGGATGATCGCTGCGGCCCGAGGTCTGAAGTACCGTGGTGAAGCCAGATCGGTGTGCCTTCGTGATGGACTGGAAGGTGCAAACCACTTGAGGGGACCTCGAAAAATCCCTGATTCGTCATTCCGGCGCAGGCAGGAATATATAAAAATCAACAACTCAGGATTCCTGACTTCGCAGGAATGACGAGTTAATCGAGGTGCCCTTGATTGGCTTGTTCCAGCGTTGAGGGCTTGTGGACGAAAAGTGGAGGATGCGAGATGCGGCTAGCCAGTCTGCTTTTGACCGGACTCATCGCTTTATCCAGCGGTATCGCTCGAGGGGATGACCCTGTCGAGCAATTGATGCGTATAGCTGTATTGGGCGAATCCGATGCCGCTAGGCGGCTTCGCACATTGGCTGACCGTTCTGAAGGACGGGAGGCAATTGCCCGCTACATCGCCCGCCAGCATGCCCTCAGCGAAGCCGGGAATCAGGATGCAGCTTACCGATTGGCGCGGATATACCGGGAGGGGCTTGGCGTTTCACGCGACCCGACGGAAGCCTTGCGGCAGTTAAAACTGGCGGCAGAGCGGAGCCACCCCGCCGGCATGACCGAATTGGCTATGGTCTTTGAAGTGGGTAAGGCCGGGAGCATCCCAAGTCCGATTGAGCTCATAGATTACTTCAGGCGAGATGACAGGAAGGCAGCCGCCCTGCTTAAGCAAGCGGCCGAAAAGGGGTACCTGCCAGCCATACATGAACTCAGTCGGTTCCACCAGGACGGAAAAGGAGGGTTACCCAGAGACCCCTCGGAAGCTCGCCGACTGCTAGAGCAGACTGCAAGGGCAAATTACGCGCCCTCCCAATTTGCGCTCGGCGTGCACTATGCCTCGGAGCCGGAGGCGAGCAGCAAGGCCGCGCATTGGTTTGCGCTGGCTGCCTCACAAGGCTACGAACCTGCCTGGTTGGCCCTCGGGCAAAGGGCGGAACGGGGTGAGATCGAAGCCATAACGGCCTTGGCTGACCTCCATGAGGGTGGCCCCGGCCGTGCAGCGGATCCTGTTGCAGCGATTCGTTACTGGAAAGAGGCGGCTCGGCAAGGAGATGCGCGATCCACCTTCAAGCTTGGCCTGTATGCCGAGCAAGGTCACCCCTTACCGGAAGAGGCCCTGACCTATTTCCGCCGGGCGGGCCAGAAATCTTTCGGGCCTGCTATCGAACGCATTCATTTCAGGGCGGAAAACCGCGATGTGGGGGCTATGTTCACACTTGCGGAAATGACCCTGGCCGGGGAAGGTGTTCCCGAGGATCGTAAACGCGCCCTTTCGCTCTATCAGGCGGCTGCAAAACTGGGGCACCCCCCTGCCCTCAACCGATTACGCCAGATTGCCAGCCCCAGCGATGGAGATCTGGCGGCTTTTCTGGCTTTCTTGTACGAGCGAGGCATCGGTATACCCGCATCTGTAGATCAGTCCCGGAGTTGGTACCTCAAGAGTGCCGACTGGGGCAGCGTGCGTGGACAGCACTGGATGGCACGCATGCTGGCACTGGGCGATGGGGCCGGGCAAAACCTTTCTGCCGCCATAGGGTATTACGCTAAGGTTTATCGTCAGGGACACCCCTTCGTTCTTCTGTCCTTGGAACGAATGGCCCGACAGGGCAACCCTTTGGCCTGGCAGACTTTGGCCGATCTTTTGAATTCAGGGTTTGAGGCCAGGGAAATTCAGACCAGTCTGTTTGAGGTGAATGCGGAGGAAACCGTGCAGGACCTGGCAGTACGCTTGTCCATTTCGCTTCCCTCCTTGCTTGAGGCTAACCCCCAGTGGGACGCGAGCAGCCTCCTGAAAAAAGGGGACACTCTGGTTCTGCCTGTCAGACTTCCAACCACGGCCTATACCCCACCCCTGCCCTACGCGATCGACGACCGAGGACGGGGCAATCAGGACATTGTGCTGGGGCTCTGGAAGCAGGCCGCAGCGCACGGCTTGGCCGATGCCCATATGGCTTTGGGGCAGTTTTCGGAACGGCTCGGAAAACAGGATGAAGCAGCGGAGTGGTATGCGGGTGCAGCCCTCCGCGGGCACGCCGGGGCGGCGGTGCCTCGGCTGCGTAGTCTGTCTCAGGCAGGCAGCCAGGCTGCCACCGTGCAGCTTTGCGAACTGACTCGATCCGGCGTCCTCTCCGGGGACCCTTACCGTTGTTACCAAGAAGCCATGGAGCGCGGCATAGTCCAAGCCCGGGACAAGGTCACAGCGATGGCAACCGACAACGATCCCAGGGCTCAGTTCATTTTGGGCAAGGCCTACATGGATGGGCCACCGAACCTGCAAGACCCCAACCTAGCCTCACATTGGCTTGGCAAAGCTATGGACCGGGGACTCTCGGAAGCAGGACTGGCACTCGGCGATCTGCAGCGTCGTCGGGGTGATCTGCCTCGGGGGCTCGCAACCTACCGAAGGGCCGCTGAACAGGGTAGCCAGGAGGCTTTGTCCAGGCTCGCCAAGTTGGCCGGCATGAAGAATCTGCCGGCCACCCTCATGCTCGCCGAGATGCATTTAGCGGGGCCAGCAGCCGTTAAGGATGAACCCCGTGGCTGGCAATATCTGCGGGATGCGGCCAATCTGGGTGATAGCGGTGCCATCTTGCGTATGGCTCGGTACAGCATCGAGCGATCCGATAAATCCCAGGGCATCAACTGGTACTCCACCGCCGCGGCGCAGGGAAACCTGGAAGCAATGGCGATGCTCAAATCTCTCGCTCTGGCGGGCGAGCTCAGCGCGGGTAAAGAAGTGACCAGATTGCTTAGAGCGCGCGCGGACGAGCCCGCTCTGACCCTGTGGCTGATCGAAATGGCAAAGCAGGGTGATGCCCAGGCAAGTCTCGAAGCGGCTGATCGCCTCTTGAAAGGCACTGGTGCCCTAGTAAACCCGGTGGAAGCGCTCATATTGTTGCGCAAGGCCGCCGACTTGGGCGACCGGGAAGCCCAGCAGCGTTTGGGTAGCGTACTCGAGAAACCTCCGTTCCCCATGGCCGCCGATATTTCTGGCGCTATTGGCTGGTACGCCCGCGCTGCCCAAAACGGGCACCCAGAAGCCCTGGCAAGTCTGAACAGACTGGCCGAAGGAACCTTCTATGCTGAGGCGCTTATGGCTCTGGGTGAGATCGCGGAGATTCGAGGGGCGCAATCCGAAGCGGCTGGCTACTATCTGCGCGCCGCCCAACGAGGTCACCTGCCGGCCATGCACGAGGTGGCCAATCGATATGCCAGTGGGTCAGGACTGATCAAGGACGCCACCACAGCCTTCGACTGGAAACTCAAAGCAGCTCGAGCCGGGGACGCGGTTGCCCAAATGAAAGTCGGGATCGCCTATTACGAAGGCCAAGGCGTCATGTCCAACCCCAGGGAAGCACTGACTTGGCTCAAGCGGGCGGCCCATCAGAAAGAACCCTTTGCGGCATTGTGGCTGGGCTACCTTTACCTTACCGGGAATGCCGGCGAACAGGACTACACCCAAGCCATGTCTTGGTACACCAAGGCCGCCCAACTCAATGTTGCCCAAGCACAGTCTGCCCTCGGCCAGATGTATCTGGAAGGGTTGGGTGTGCCGGTTGACCACAAGCAAGCGATACATTGGTATCAGCTGGCCTCGACCAATGAGGATCCCTTGGGCATGACCGGGTTGGGCACCATGCTTGAGGATGGACTTGGCATAGAGCGAGATTTGCCCAAGGCGATCCGTCTCTATGAACAGGCGGCCATGAAGGGAGACGCTGATGCGAACTATCGACTGGGTCGGCTTTACCGTGAGGGAAAAGGTGTGCAAAAGTCGGTGGAAACATCGGCCAGACTCATGGAGAAGGCCGCCGAAGGACAGGTCGTTGACGCCCAGTTCGAAGTCGGCAAGTTTTATCTCGATGGCATTGGCGTGAAGAAGAATCTCCCTCGAGGTCTAATGTGGCTACAAAGAGCTGCGCAGCAGGATCATTTTGGGGCACTGTGGGCATTGGCGCAGATTTACCTGGGTAAAAACACCGCCAATGGGGATGCCGAATCAACTTTCAGGTTGGTAAGGTGCCTAGCAGAAACTGACAGCAGTGATGTACGAATTCAAAACCAGGCACGGATGCAACTGGGGCAACTTTATAAGGACGGGCGCGGCGTAGAAGCGAATCCCATACTCGCTCATTGCTGGTTCAACCTCTCTGCCGCCGCAGATGTGGAAGGAGCAGCAGAGGCCCGTGACAAAGTAGAAGAAGAGTTGAGCGAAACCGATAAGGCTCAGGCCAGTCAATGTGCCCGCGAACGATTCGCCCCTTCCTTCAGGCCGCTATTTCAGTCCTGCGGAAAGTTCATTCCGGATTTGGGGATCAACGACAATCTGGATGACGCGGCGCCCTACTTGAAACGACAACCAGGTCAACTGCGCGCCGAGCTCGAGGTGAACCACTACTTTCTGCCGATCCGGATTGGAAGTGGAAACTACAAGCGCTTCATGGTGGATACCGGCGCATCAGCTCTGGCGATGAGTACGGAGGAGCTGGAGAATTCCGGTGCCGCTTACAAAATCAGGAATGCGTTCGCGCGCGCCACGCTGGCTGATGGCAGCATCATTGTGGGGAAGATAGTGACCATCGCAGAAGTGGATGTCGGTGGCATTCTGATGAAAAATGTCCGCGCCTTCGTATGTGACACCTGTTCCAAGCTGGCGGGGCAAAGTCTGCTAACCCGGTTTGACATGCGCACGACAAAGGACGCCATGTTGCTGTCCCCGCGATGACTCCGTCAATGTAGGGGTGATGGCCATCACCATGGCCATCGGGGTGGGGATCTCGGCCTTCTCCGCTCTCAAATTCCAGGCTGACATGGGCATCCTGCTGGCTTTTTTGTTCATAGTGAACATGCTTGGAGCCGTCTTGCTGCTGCCGACCCTAGCCGCCTACCTGCTGGGCGGTTCGAAGGGTAACCCGCCTAGTGGCTGGCTATGGCCACGCTACTTCTGAACCCTGCTAAAAATGGGAGGGATTACCACCCTATTTATGGCGTGGGGGCATGCGTAACACAAAACTCTGTCAGTTTGACAAGCAGCCGTTCCAAAGCCTGATTAGCTGCCTTGACGCCGCCGTAGGCATCCTCGCTGGTCGCAGCCTTGGTTTCGTCAAATTCTGTGCTGGCGAGCACCTGCCGCGTGCCGAGATCGACCAGCCGTGCGCTGAGCGTGAATTGCACCCGGCTCGGTTGTACCGTGAAATCCTGCTGCAGACGCACGATCTCCGTCTCCAGGCGTAGCCGGGCGGCAACCGGAGAAGGGGATTGCACCACCGCCTTGAACGCGCCGGAATGTTGCAGTGCCTGTGCCAGCAGCGGCGCCAGCATATGAGCCGGCGTATCCACCCAGCGGTTGCGCGCGTAGACCTCGAGGCCGTGCTCCTTGCGCACCCAGACCATCTGCGCGGTATCGAAACCGGGGCGTACGCGCGGCATGCCTACCTCGATCACGAAATCACGCCTCGGCGATATGTTTGCTGTCGCCAGTGGTGCCACGGCTTCGAGCAGGTAGACATTCTCCGCAGGCGGTGGGGGTGGCAGCACCGATGCGCAGCCGCCGAGCAGCGCGAGGGCACATATTGCCGCAAGCCATCGCAAAGATCGACATCCCATCCCAGAAACAGCATTTTTCACTCGCATCGGCAACTCCATCATAATTATTCTCCCGGTCCCGGCGGGATGGTCTGGCGCCCCCGCAGCAGCATGCCAGGGTTACGTTCCAGCGCCCCGGCAAAGCGGCGCAGCGCAGCTGTGGTTTCGCGCAACTCGGTAATGGTCTGGCGCGCTTCGGGCAGGGCCTCGGCACGCACGCTCTCGACCATATTTGCGGTGTTTGACCCGGCACGTGTCCCTTCGGCCGCCATGCGGTCGAAGGCATCGGCGCTGCGCTGGATGCGCTGCAGCAACTGGCCAGCATTTTCCATGGTCTGCGCGCCCCGGTTGGCCATGCGATCGAAAGCGTCGGCGCTGTGCTGGATGCGCTGGTTGAGTTGCGGCAACTCTGCGTTGGCCCGTGCAGTGAGCCGCGCCGTGTTTTCCATGGCGCGCGCTGCCTGATTCAATCCCCGCTCGATTTCGTCGCTGCGCGCGGCAAGGGCGGCTGACACGCGCTCCAGACTGACCAGCGTGTTGCGCAGCGCATTACGGTTCTCTTCGTCCAGCAAGGCATTGATGCTTTCGCTGCTGCGGTTGAGATTGGCGAGCAGCGCAGTGATGGCAGTGTCCAGACGCAGCATCAGCGAAGGGCCGGTGCGAATGACCGGGTATTCCTCGCTGGCGCTGGCCTGCAGCGGCGGCGCGGCGCGGCTACCGCCGGAAAGTTCAAGATGGGCGATGCCAGTCAGCCCCTGTACCCGCAGCACCGCCACCGTGTCTTGTTTCACCGGCGTGCCGTGCTCGATGTTGAGCGTCAATCGCACCATTTCAGGATTCCCGGGGGCCAGTTCGATGCGGCGCACGCTGCCAACCTGCACACCCCGGTAGCGTACCGGAGCATCTAGGCTGAGGCCGGAAACTGATTCGCTCATGTAGACCCGGTAGGGATCGTAGGTCTTGCGGTATGACTTACCGCTGGAGAGCCACAGTACACCACCGATTAGCAGCGTGCCGAGAACCAGCACGAACATCCCCACCACCGCGAAATTCACTTTCGATTCCATGCCTGCTCCCGTGCCCCGCGACCGCGGGGGCCATAGAAATATTCCCGGATCAGCGGGTGTTCCGACTGCGCCAGTTCCTGCATCGTGCCGCTGCCTAGGATGCGTGCCTCGCCCAGCACCGCGACGCGGTCGGCGGCACGCCACAGCAAATCCAGGTCGTGGGTCACCATCATGATGGTAAGCCCGAGCGCGTCGCGCAACTGGCGTACCAGCTCGTCAATGCCGCAGGCGCTCAACGGGTCGAGGCCGGCGGTCGGCTCGTCCAGGAACAGCAATTCTGGGTCCAGCGCCAGCGCGCGCGCCAGTGCCGCCCGCTTGCGCATGCCGCCAGAAAGTTCGCTCGGATACTTGGAGCCGGCGTCCGGCGGCAGGCCGGTCAGGGCGATTTTCAGCGCGGCAATCTCGTTGGCCAGCGCCTCGCCGAGGTCGGTATGCTCCCGGATCACCATGGCGACGTTTTCCGTCACGGTCAAAGAGCTGAATAGTGCCCCGCGCTCGAACATCATGCCCCAGTGCCGCCGGAGCGGTAACGCCTGCTCGTCGGTGAGCCCGATTACCTCCTGGCCGAATACCCGGATCGAGCCGGATACCGGCTGCTGTAGCATAATGATTTCACGCAGCATGGTGGATTTGCCGCAGCCGCTGCCGCCCACCAGCGCGAAAATTTCGCCGCGGTGCACCGACAGGTCCACATTGCGGTGCACCACCGCGCTGCCGAAGCGGGTATTGAGGTTGCGGATTTCGATGATGTCATCCGCGCTGTTGTTGGCGGCGCTGCTCACAGCTTTAGCCAGCTGAAGGCGATGGAGAACAGCGCATCGACCAGGATCACCAGAAAAATTGACTGCACCACGCTGGTGGTGGTGCGGCGCCCCACGCTCTCGGCGCTGCCATCCACCTGGAAGCCTTGGTAGCAGCCCACCAGGGCGATGATCACCGCAAACACTGGTGCCTTGCCGATGCCGATCATGAAGGTGGTCAGGCTGACCGCTTCCTCCAGCCGGTCGACAAAAGTGATATAGCCGACATCGAGTTGTGTGCGCGCCATCACCATGCCGCCCAGCACGCCCATGATGTCGGCGTAGACCGTCAGCAGCGGCAATGCGATGACCAGCGCAAGCACCTTGGGCAACACCAGTAAATCCAGTGGGGCAATACCGATGGTGCGCAGCGCGTCGACCTCCTCGGTCACCTTCATGGTGCCGATCTGCGCCGCATAGGCGGAACCCGAGCGCCCAGCCACGATGATGGCGGTGATCAGCGGCGCCAGTTCGCGCAACATGGAAATGCCAACTAGGTCGGCGATGTAGATGTTGGCCCCGACCCGCCGCAACTGCTCCGCCCCTTGGTAGGCGATGACGATGCCAAGCAGGAAAGTGAGCAGGCCGGTGATCGGCAGCGCTTGGACACCGGCAGTTTGCAGGTTGTAGAAAATAGAACGCCAGCGCACGCGCCGCGGCTGCAACACACTGCGCGCCAGCGCCAGGGCGCTGACGCCGAGAAAGGAAAGCAGTCCGAACATGCCCTGCAGTGCGTTCCACGCCTGACAACCGAGGCGGGCCAGCAAGCCGGGCATGGCAGTCGGCTCGGATACCGCCCCGACGGTGCGTGCAGCCACCATGTTCAGCAGCGCCTCGAATTCCGGCCGCAAGCCGACGAATGTGACCGTGCGATTGCCGCTCTCCAGTGTGCGCCGCAGGCGATGCAACAGCCACGCACCCGAAGTGTCCAGGGCGCTGACCTCATGCGCATCGATCAGCATCTCGGTTTCCAGTGGCTGGGGCAGCTTCTTCAGGCATGCCTCGATGCGCCGCTCGGTCTGCGCTGCCGAACGCAACAGCCACGCCCCCTCGCAACGCAGCTCGCGCGGCGTGGCGCCGGGACGGAGATCCACGGCAGGGCTGGGCGTGGAGGATGCGTTCATCTGTTCTGTCGGTCGATACCGGAATGAGCCCAGAATTGCGGCACTAGGTTGCCTAGGTGGCAGGCCCGCAGGCCAATTGCATGCTATGTTGCCGGGGGTTGACTGTCAAATGCATGCGTAAATCTGTGTAGGAGCAAATTAGTAATGTCCGC
>VGVU01000053.1 GCA_016873905.1 Betaproteobacteria bacterium
GCGGCCCGATGTGCGGCCCGATGGCGGTCAAATGCGCGTTGCCGATTCGGCCCAATACGGTAGAATGCGCCGTGGCGGGTCTCCCCGCATGGTGAAACTGCCAACCTGGTCAGGTCCGGAAGGAAGCAGCCACAGCAGCGGATGCCAGTGCCGGGGGTCAGGCTCGCCACCCTCTCGACAGAATTTTATCGAGCGAAGGAGTCTTGAATGCGTCGCTTGTTGACCTCATTGCTGTTGCTGTCTGCCGCCCCCGTTTGGGCCCTGAGCGGCATGTCCATCGAAATCGGCCACGCCGATAACGCCCGCATCCTCCGTGCCAGCTCGGTATGGAATCTGGACCAACACCGCTCATCCGGTGCCGGTTGGCACCTGGCGCCGCAGATTCATGTCGGCGTGGGGGCCTGGAATGGGACCGCCACCAACAAAAAGACCGTTGCCGAGATCTTTGTCGCACCCAGCGTACGCTATCGCCCCAACGCCTCCAGCGGCCAGCAGCCCTATATCGAGGCGGGCCTCGGCGCCCACCTGATCTCTGAATCACGCCTCGACGATCAGCGTGACCTGGGGGCAAACCTGCTGGTCAGCGAACATCTGGCCATGGGCGTGGTCTTTGGCGATCGCAGCCAGTACGACCTGAGCTATCGCTTCCAGCACATGGACAATGCCGGACAGCGGACTGCCAACCCCGGGCTTAACGCCCATCAGGTGCGCCTGCTCTACAACTACTAAAGCGCCCGCACCGCGCGTGGCGACCCTGTTAAAATTGCCGCCACCATGAACCCCTCCTCGAGTCACCATCAAGTCCTCGCCCGCAAGTGGCGGCCAAAGACCTTCGTCGATCTCGTCGGCCAGTCACATGTCGTGCGCGCCCTGGCCAATGCCCTGGAAAGCGGCCGCCTGCACCACGCCTATCTCTTCACCGGCACACGCGGGGTCGGCAAGACCACGCTGGCGCGCATTCTCGCCCGCTGCCTCAATTGTGAAACCGGCGTCACCGCGACTCCCTGCGGCACATGCAGCGCCTGCCAGCAGATTGACGCCGGGCGTTTTGTGGATCTGATCGAGATTGATGCCGCCAGCTACACCGGCGTGGACAACATGCGCGAGATCCTGGAAAACGCGCAATACGCACCCACCGCCGGGCGCTACAAGGTGTACATCATCGACGAGGTACACATGCTCTCCAAAAACGCCTTCAACGCCATGTTGAAGACTCTGGAAGAGCCGCCGGGTCATGTCGTCTTCATCCTCGCCACGACCGATCCGCAAAAGGTGCCGGTCACGGTGTTATCGCGCTGCCTGCAGTTCAACCTTAAGCAGATGCCCACGGACCTGGTCACGCGCCACCTGAAACGGATCCTTGATGCCGAAGAGGTGAATTACGAGGCCGAGGCCCTGAGTGGTCTGGCCCGGGCCGCCGCCGGTAGCATGCGCGACGCCCTGTCGCTCACGGATCAGGCCATCGCCTATGGTCAGGGTCAACTCAAGACCGACGAGACCCGGGCCATGCTGGGCGCGGTGGATTCTGCCTATCTGCTGCCGCTGCTCGAGGCCCTGGCCGTGAACGATGGCCTGCGCCTGATGGCCGAGGCCGAGACCATTGCCGAGCGCAGCCTGTCCTTTGATGCCGCCCTGCAAGACCTGGCCCTGCTGCTGCACCAGATCGCATTGATTCAAGTGGTGCCCGATGCCCTCGATAGCGACCTGCCAGATCACGCGCGTCTCGAGGCCCTGGCCGAGCAGATCGACGCCGAAACCACCCAGTTGTATTACCAGATTGCCACCTTGGGGCGCCGTGACCTCGAGTGGGCGCCTGACCCTTTGGCGGGTTTCCGCATGACCCTGCTGCGTATGCTGGCCTTCGTGCCAGATAGTCATGCCACAGCCGCGCCGCAGTTGACGCAACCGTCCACGCCCAAAGCGGCCCCGCGTCCTGCCATGCCCACGCCGGAAGCGGCCCCTCTGACACCCAAAGTCACCGCCCCCGCCGCTGCGCCCAGCGCCCCGGCGGCGGCCAGGGAAACCCCGCCGGCCACTCAGACCAGCGCCTCCTCCTTTGACGGCAACTGGTTCACGCTCAGCCAGCGGCTCAACGGGGGGCTCAAGCAACTGGCCTCGCAATGCGAGCTGGTCGCCCATGATGCGCACTCGATCACGCTGCGCCTCCCCGAGTCGGCACGCCCCCTGCTCGGCAGTCTGGGAAACAAACTCACAAACGCCATTCGCGATCTCCTCGGTGCCGCGTTCAAGATCGACATCCAGATCGGTGCCACGCAAGGCAGCGCTCCGGCTGAGGTCCTGACCCGGGAAAAGAACGAACGCCAGAGCTCCGCCGAGGCCGACATCTACGCCGATCCGACGGTGCAGACGCTGATGCGCGATTTCGACGCAACGGTCATTGATATTTCTCCCCTCAATAAGGTGTAAGCATGTTTAAAGGTGGTATGGGTGGTCTGATGAAACAGGCCCAGCAAATGCAGGAAAACATGAAGAAAGCTCAGGAAGCCTTGGGCGAGATGGAGGTCGAGGGCCAGGCCGGTGCCGGCATGGTCAAGGTCGTGATGACCGGCCACCATGCCGTGCGCCGTATCCATATCGACGCCTCCCTGATGGGCGACGACAAGGAGATGCTGGAGGACCTCGTGACGGCCGCCGTCAACGATGCTGTGCGCCGCGTCGAGGCCACCACGCAGGAGAAGATGTCTGGCTTCACCGCCGGGATGAACCTGCCCCCGGGCCTGAAGCTCCCCTTCTGAGAATCCCGTTCGGACACACCGTGAACGCAACCGCCTCCGACCTGCCTGAGCCGCTCGCGGCCCTCATCGACGGGCTGCGCGCGCTCCCCGGGGTTGGCCCCAAGTCCGCAGCACGCATGGCCTTTCACCTCCTGCAACGCGACCGCAGCGGGGCCACCCGACTGGCGGACGGCCTGCGCGGTGCGCTCGACCGCCTGATCCATTGCGAACGCTGCAACAGCTTCTCCGAGGCCCCGGTTTGCGGCCTGTGTGCCAGCCCGCGTCGTGATGCGCGCCAACTCGCGGTGGTCGAGATGCCGGTGGACCTCAACCGCATCGAAGAGACGCACGGTTATTCCGGGCTGTATTTCGTGTTGATGGGCCGGCTCTCGCCGCTGGATGGCATCGGCCCGCGCGAACTCGGCCTGGAACGCCTGATCCGGCGGGCGCTGGACGGGGTCACCGAAGAGGTCATCCTCGCCACCAACTACACCGTGGAAGGCGAGGCCACCGCGCACTACCTGGGCGAACTGCTCAAGTCGCGCGGCCTCAAGGTGACCCGTATTGCCCGCGGCGTGCCGGCGGGTGGTGAACTGGAACATGTGGATGCCTTGACCCTGGCGCAGGCCCTGGTTGATCGCAAGAATTACTGATTGGATGAAATTATGGAACTCACTGCCCTGACCGCCCTCTCACCGCTCGATGGCCGCTATCGCCGTAGCGGTGACAAGCTCGCCCCCTTCTTTAGCGAATTCGGCCTGATCCAGGCCCGCGTGCGGGTCGAGATTGAATGGCTGAAAGCCCTCGCCGCCGAGCCCAAAATTGCCGAAGTACCCGCCTTTACGGCGGCCACGCTGGCCGAACTGGATCGCGTGGTCAGCACCTTTTCGGTCCGCGATGCCGATCGCGTCAAGGAGATCGAGCGCACGACCAACCACGATGTGAAGGCGGTCGAATACTTCCTCAAGGAAAAACTGGCGGGCAATGCCGAGGTCGAACAGGTCAAGGAATTCATCCATTTCGCCTGTACCTCAGAGGACATCAACAACCTCTCACACGGGCTGATGTTGTCTGGCGCACGGGCCGAGGTGCTCTTGCCTGCGCTTAAAAATGTGAGCGATCGCTTGCGTGAGATGGCGCAACAATATGCGGAACTCCCCATGCTCTCGCGCACCCACGGCCAGCCCGCCACGCCGACCACCGTGGGCAAGGAACTGGCCAATGTGGTGTGGCGCGTCGAGCGCGCCGCAAAGCGCATCGCCGCCGTCGAGATTCTCGGCAAGATCAACGGCGCGGTCGGCAACTACAATGCCCATCTGGCCGCCTACCCCGAGGTCGATTGGGCCGGTTTTGCCGAGCGCTTCGTCACCGGTCTTGGCCTGGTATTCAATCCCTACACCATCCAGATCGAGCCGCACGACGGCATGGCGGAGTTGTATGACGCCTTCGCTCGCGTCAATACCATTCTCATCGACCTTGATCGCGACATCTGGGGCTATATCTCGCTCGGTTATTTCAAACAGCGCGTCAAGGAAGGCGAGGTCGGTTCCTCGACCATGCCGCACAAGGTCAATCCCATCGACTTTGAAAACTCCGAAGGCAACCTGGGCCTCGCCAACGCCCTGTTGCGCCATCTCGCCGACAAGTTGCCGATCTCGCGCTGGCAGCGTGACCTGACCGACTCCACCGTGCTGCGCAACATGGGCACGGCGCTGGGCTACGCCCTGATCGGCTACGAAAGCCTCCTGCGCGGCCTGGGCAAGATTGACGCCAACCCGGCGGCCCTGGCCGCTGACCTCGACGGCAACTGGGAAGTGCTGGCCGAGCCGATTCAGACCGTGATGCGCCGCTACGGCGTCGCCAATCCCTACGAGCAGTTAAAGGCGCTCACCCGAGGCACCCGCGTCGATGCCGCCGGCATGGCCCGCTTCGTCCACGGACTGGATCTGCCCGAGGCCGTGAAACACGAGATGCTGACCTGGACACCGGGCGGCTACACCGGCCTTGCCGCCCAACTCGCCAAGGCCATCTGAGGTGAATGCCGAGATGTCCGAATTCGCGTTTGATGTCAGCGCCCTCGACTTCGAGTCGCGTGTGCTGGAGGCCTCACACCAGCAACCGGTACTGGTCGATTTCTGGGCCGAATGGTGCGGCCCGTGCAAGGTATTGAAACCCCTGCTGGAAAAACTGGCGGCGGAGTATCAGGGCAAATTCCTCCTCGCCAAGGTCAATTCCGATAAGAACCAGGCCGTCGCGCAGGAATTTGGCGTGCGCAGCATCCCGACCGTCAAGGCCATTGTCGCCGGTGAGGTGGTGGACGAATTCGCCGGTGCCCTGCCCGAGAGTCAGGTGCGTGCCTTCATCGACCGCCTGCTGCCAACCCCCGCCGAAAAACTGCTGCGCCGCGCCATCGAACAACGCAGTGCGGGTGACACCGCCGCTGCGCTGGACCTGTTAGGCCAGGCCTCGCAACTGGAACCGGAAAACGAAAATATCCGCATCGAGGCGGCCGACATCCTTCTCGACACAGGCAAAACAGATGAGGCAAAGGCACTGCTTGACAGCTTGAAGCCCACGACGCGGATGGAAGACCGCATCAAACCCTTGTTCGCCAAGCTCAGTTTTAGTCTGGGTGAACAGGGGGGTGCGAGCGAGGCCGACCTGCGTCAGCGCATCGCCCAGGACCCCCGTGATCTGGAGGCGCGGCTGGCGCTGGCCAACCTGTACATCGCCAGCCGGCAGTACGCGGAAGGCATGGATGAACTCCTGGCCCTGCTCGCCCTCGATCGTGGCTGGCAGGACGATGTGGCCCGCAAGACGCTGCTTCAAGTCTTCGTTCTGCCCGACGCTGCCCCCCTCGTCCCGCAATATCGACGCAAACTCTCCAGCACCCTGAACTGATGAACCCCTTATTGGACACCTCCGGATTGCCTCGTTTCGACGCGATCCGTTCCGAACATATTGCCCCGGCGATTGACCAGATCCTTGCCGACAACCGCCGCCTGATCGAGCGCCTGCTGAACGACCCCGAGGCCCGGCGCTGGGATGACTTCGTGACGCCGCTGGAAGACGCCAACGAACGCCTGTCGCGCGCCTGGGGGCCGGTATCGCACCTGCATTCGGTGCTGGACTCGCCCGAACTGCGCGAGGCCTACAACAGCCGCCTGCCCGCCGTGACCGAATACTGGGCCGATCTGGGCCAGGACGAACGCCTCTATGCCCGTTACAAGGAGATAGACGCCGCGACCAAGGCCAGCGGCGCGGCCCTGTCCACCGAGCGCCGTCGCGTGCTGGATAACGAACTGCGCGACTTCCGCCTCGGCGGTGCCGAACTGGAACCCGAACCCAAGGCGCGCTTCAAGCTCATTCAGGAAGAACTCGCCGCCCTCGCCACCCGTTTTGAAGAAAACCTGCTCGATGCCACCAATGCCTGGTCGAAGCTCGTCCAGCGCGAAGACCTGCCCGGCGTGCCGGAGGACAGTCTGGCCATGTTTGCAGATGCCGCTCGTGCCGACGGCCAGACCGGTTACAAACTCACTCTGCGCGCGCCCTCCTACCTGCCGGTAATGCAGTTTTGCGCCAACCGTAGTTTGCGCGAGGAGATGTATCGCGCCCATGTCACCCGCGCCTCCGAATTCGGCCCGGCTGAACGCGACAACACCGCCCTGATCACGCAAATCCTGGCGCTGCGCCATGAGGCCGCGCAATTGCTGGGCTACGCCCATTACACGGCGCTATCGTTAGCCACCAAGATGGCCGACAGCGCGAGTCAGATCGAGACCTTCATGCAGAATCTCGCCACCCGCGCCAAGCCCTCGGCCGGCCGCGATCTGGCCGATCTACGCAGTTTCGCCGCGCAAGAACTGGGCCTGTCCGAATTGGCCGCCTGGGACATCGGCTGGGTCAGCGAGAAGCTGCGCGAGGCGCGTTATGCCTTCTCCGAGGCCGAGGTCAAACCCTACTTTCCGGAGCCGCGCGTGCTGGCCGGGCTGTTTAGCGTTATCGAGACCCTTTACGGCCTCAAAGTGGTCGAGGACATCGCCCCGGTCTGGCACGACAGCGTGCGTTTCTTTGCCCTGCAAGATGCAACCGGTCAACGCATCGGCCAGTTTTATCTCGACCTCTACGCCCGCGAGAGCAAACGCGGCGGGGCCTGGATGGACGATGCGGTGACGCGCCGGCGCATTGAGGACGGCATCCAGACGCCGGTCGCGTACCTCAACTGCAACTTCGCCCCCCCCGCTGGAGGCAAGGCGGCGCTGTTTACCCACGACGAGGTCATCACGCTGTTCCACGAATGCGGCCACGGCCTGCATCACCTGCTCACCCGTTGCGAAGAAATCGGCGTGTCCGGCATCAACGGCGTTGAGTGGGACGCGGTCGAGTTGCCTAGTCAATTCATGGAAAACTTCTGCTGGGAATGGCCGGTATTGCAGCGCATGACCGCTCATATCGAGACCGGTGCGCCGCTGCCGCGCGCGCTATTCGACAAGATGCTGGCCGCCAGAAACTTCCAGAGCGGCCTTCAGATGCTGCGCCAGATCGAGTTTTCGCTGTTCGACCTGCGCCTGCACCAGGCCACGGAACCGAATGTACGGGACCTGCTCAATCAAGTACGCCACGAAGTCGCCGTTCTGTTCCCGCCCGACTTTAACCGCTTTCCAAACGGCTTCTCGCATATCTTTGCCGGCGGCTACGCAGCGGGCTATTACAGCTACAAATGGGCCGAGGTGCTGTCCGCCGATGCCTACGCCTTGTTCGAGGAAACCCGCGACAGTGAGGGCAATCTTGATCCCGAAACCGGCCACCATTTCTGGAAGGAAGTCCTCGCCGTCGGCGGCTCACGCGACGCCCTCGACAGTTTCCGCGCCTTCCGTGGCCGTGAACCCGATATTGACGCCTTGTTGCGTCACAGCGGCCTCAGCGCCTGAATCGTCATCTTGCAAACCCATAAAAAAGCCCCGCGCTGCGGGGTTTTTTTGCGGCTGCACGCTGCGACTGCACGCGCCTATCAGGCACCCGTCAGCTTGTGGTATTTCTCCATCAACTGCTCCGGTGTCTCGACATAATCCGGATTCAACGGGATGCAATCGACCGGACAGACCTCGCGGCACTGCGGGACATCATAATGTCCGACACACTCCGTGCACTTGTTCGGATCGATGATGTAAATGTCATCCCCTTGCGCAATCGCATCGTTCGGGCACTCCGGTTCACAAACATCACAGTTGATACATTCATCGGTAATCATCAAGGCCATGGCATTTCCTTTCGTAGCTAAGTCGATTTTAATCGGGCGATCACGCGGTCGGCAATCAGCGGCGAGACAAAGGCATCAATCTCGCCGCCCAGGCGGGCAATCTCGCGCACCATCGTCGCCGACAAAAACATATACTGCCCATCCGGGGTCAGAAACACCGTTTCCAGGTCCGGCAGAAGCATGCGGTTCATGCCCGCAAGCTGAAATTCATATTCAAAATCCGATACGGCGCGCAGACCACGCAACACCAGGCGGGTCTCTTCCCGTTGCGCCAGATCAATCAGCAAACCCCTGAACCCGATGACGCGCACATTCGCCAGGCCAGAAAACACGGTCTGAGCCAATTCAATCCGCTCCTCCATGGAGAATAACGGATCCTTACTGGCGCTGGCTGCCACCGCCACAATGACCTGATCAAAGATCCCGGCCGCGCGCTTGACGAGATCTTCGTGCCCCCGTGTCAGCGGGTCAAATGTCCCAGGGTATAGGATCTTGCTCATAGTCAACTCACGGTCAACGATGGCCCCTCTTCGGGCCGTCTCAACAAAACTTGCCGGGTCTGTCCGGCGCGCCCTTCGCGCCAGACCTGCCACCCCGAGAGATCCGGGGGGGTATCAAACTCGCCGTAGATTGTACCCCCCGGCCTCAGCAAAGGGGCGACGAGTTGTA
>VGVU01000054.1 GCA_016873905.1 Betaproteobacteria bacterium
ATTTCATCAAGACCTTCCCAGGCCATCATGGCGACCCGGAATGGCTGGTAACGGAGCTCGCCTCTGGCGCGCCCTACTGTGCGGCCCTGGATCGCCAGCGCCATGTCATCAACGAGCTGCAATCACGCCTGCAAAACCTGCAGACCCAGGCCGGTCTCTCGATTGTGGCCCTGAAAGACATCAGCAAGCGCATGTCCACCGGCGAGGCCAAGTCCCGCCTGGCCAAGCGCGAGATGATTGAGGCCAACCTGCGCCTGGTGATCTCCATTGCCAAGAAATACACCAACCGCGGGCTGCAATTCCTCGACCTGATTCAGGAAGGCAACATTGGCCTGATGAAGGCTGTGGACAAGTTCGAATACCGCCGCGGTTTCAAATTCTCCACCTATGCCACCTGGTGGATCCGGCAGGCCATTACGCGTTCCATTGCCGATCAGGCCCGCACCATCCGCATCCCGGTGCACATGATCGAGACCATCAACAAGATGAACCGCATCAGCCGGCAGATCCTGCAAGAAACGGGCATTGAGCCGGATGCGGCCACTCTGGCCGAAAAGATGGAGATGCCGGAAGACAAGATCCGCAAGATCCTCAAGATTGCCAAGGAACCCATCTCGATGGAGACCCCGATCGGTGACGATGAAGACTCCCATCTGGGCGACTTTATCGAGGACAACGCCACGCTATCGCCCGCCGAATCAGCCATGTTCTCCAGCCTGCGCGATGTCACCGAAGACCTGCTGGCCGGCTTAACGCAACGCGAAGCCAAGGTCCTGCGCATGCGCTTCGGCATCGAGATGAACACCGACCACACGCTTGAAGAGGTGGGCAAACAATTCGATGTCACCCGTGAGCGCATCCGCCAGATTGAGGCCAAGGCCTTGCGCAAATTGCGTCACCCGAGCCGCTCTGAAAAGCTGCGCAGCTTCCTCGACAGCAACCATTAATGCCATCTTCAGGCCCTCTAGCTCATGCTTGGTTAGAGCAGCGGACTCATAATCCGTTGGTGCTCGGTTCGACTCCGAGGGGGGCCACCATCCGTCACGCACCTGCGCAACCCCAGAGGCTAAGGTCGCGATTTCTGGCCTGCGCCCTGGCGCTCTTTCCGACTCTGGCCATGGCGGCAGGCCCGCAGGACGGCACCACCTTGATGGGGATGTGCAACGGGGCCGACAAGGTCCGCAGCCTGGCCGTGATGTGTCACAGCTATACCAGCGGCTATGTCGAAGCGGCCAACTTCTACGCCATCAAACAGCGTGGCAAGCCGCTCTTCTGTATCAATGAGGAAGGAAAGAAAATGATCCCGCTCCTCATCGCCTCGCGTATCAAGGCCCAGCCCGAGCTCGCCAAAGAACCCGCCTCGGCCATCCTGCACATCCTCTTCAGCCAAAACTTCGCCTGCAAATAGGCTCGCAGTAGCCGCATCTAAAACAAGAAAGCCGCCCGGCAAACCGGGCGGCTTTCTTGGGTTTGGTCTGAGTGGGCTTGGTCTTAAGGCAAGCCCAACCAGATCCAACTTAGGCCTTGGGCGCCTTGTGGTGATCGAGCTTTTCCTTGATGCGGGCCGATTTGCCGGTCAGGCCGCGCAGATAGTACAGCTTCGCGCGACGCACATCACCGCGACGCTTGACCTCAACGCTGGCAACCAGCGGAGAATAGGTCTGAAAGGTCCGCTCCACGCCTTCGCCGGCGGAGATCTTGCGCACGATAAACGAGGAATTGAGGCCACGATTCTTCTTGGCAATCACAACGCCTTCGTAGGCCTGCAGACGCTCACGAGTCCCTTCCTTCACCTTAACCTGAACAACGACGGTGTCGCCAGGTGCAAAGGACGGCAGGGTTTTGCCCAGACGGGCGATTTCTTCTTGCTCCAGTTGAGCGATCAAGTTCATGGTACTTCCTTTCTTTTGTTGAAGAGAGAGGTCCATCATGAAAACCCATGGAAACCCACAGGGGACATCACTTCGTTTCTAAAAGCCCGGATTAACCGGGCCGGATTTCACCCTATGGGGTATCCCCATAGGATGCAAGTAATTCTTTCTCTTCGCGACTCAAGGCCGACTGCGCCAAGCGTCGTTCCAGCACCTCCGGGCGTCGCGTCGCCGTCCGCCCCAAGGCCTGTTGCAAACGCCAGCGCGCGATCGCCGCATGGTTCCCGGAACGCAGCACCTCCGGAACCGCCTGCCCGAGATACACCTCGGGCCGCGTGTAATGCGGACAATCCAGCAAACCGGTCGCAAACGAATCCTCGGCCGCCGATTGCTCATTGCCCAGCGCACCGGGAAGGCGCCGAATCAGGGCATCCAGCAAAACCATGGCCGGCAATTCGCCGCCCGACAACACAAAATCACCAATCGAAACCTCTTCGACGGCGTGGCGCGTCAAGACCCGCTCATCCACGCCCTCGTAGCGGCCACACAGCAGCAACAAGGCCTCTGCCTGACCCAGGTCTTCAACCCGTGTTTGATTGAGCACTCGCCCCTGCGGCGAGAGATAAATCAAACGCGGCCTGCTCGCCGTCGTCCCTTCAACATCCAGACCCGCCCGACGCCATTCGGCCTTCACAGCGGTCATGGCCAGATCCAGCGGCTCGGCCAACATCACCATCCCGGGGCCACCGCCAAAGGGGCGGTCGTCCACCGTGCGATACGGATCCAGCGTAAACGCCCGCGGATCCCACAACTTCAACTCCGCCAGACCCTTCTGCAAGGCCCGGCCACTTACCCCGTGCTGCGTCAGCGCCGAGAAGGCCTCCGGGAAGAGGCTGATGACATCGTAACGCGGTGCCATCAATAATCTTCGCCCCACTCCACCTCGATCTGTCGCTCCGCCAAATGGACCTCACGGACAATCGGCGCCACGAAGGGAATCAAGCGTTCACGCCCATCGGCATGGCCCTTCACAGACAACAAATCGTGGCCGCCGGTCTCCAGAATCCGCTCAACCCGGCCCAATACCGCACCGGCCAGGCCAACAACCTCAAGACCGATCAACTGATCCCAGTAATATTCACCGGCATCAGGCTCGGGCAATTCGTCGCGACCCACCGCGATTTCCTGCCCCACGGCCGCCTCGGCGGCCTCGCGATCTGCCACGCCATCCAGTTTCACCAGCAGAAAGCGCCCGTGAACCTTGGCCTCCTGAACCTGCATCTCGCGCCAGTTTGCGTCTCGACCAACCAGCCAGTGCGGATAGTCCAGCAGGCTGTCCACATATTCCGTAAAGGGCTGAACCTTGACCCAACCCTTAACTGCGTAAGGGGCGGCAACCCGCCCCATCACGACCCGCGAATCAGGCAGCGGCAGCACTCGTCAAACGAGAGACGGTTTCGGACATCTGGGCGCCCACGCCTTGCCAGTAGGCCAGCCGCTCGCGGTTTACGCGCAGGGTCTCGGCATTGCCGGAAGCGACCGGGTTGTAAAAGCCGATACGCTCAATAAAACGGCCATCACGACGGTTGCGGGAATCCGCAACCACAATGGTGTAAAACGGACGGTGCTTGGCGCCACCACGGGAAAGACGAATAGTTACCATCGCTAAGTTCTCAAAAGCGCTACGGAAAGCGGCCAATTATATAAGACCGTCAAGGAATTGCAAGCGTCAGGGCCTGTCCCAAAACCCAAAACGCCGAACAGGACACGCGCGACACCGAGGCAAGACGCTCAATGCCCCTCAGCCTCGGACTGGCACGAGGCGGCTACACCCGACCGAAGCAGGGTTGGGCGAGCATTGAAGCGGGCGCGGCGGCCGATGACAACCCCCAGACCCAAGCCCAGCAGCAACCCCAGCGCGGCCATTCCATCGCCCCAGGCACTCAACAAAGTGGCCAGGACCAAGGCCCCAAGCAACGGCAAGCCATAGGCCAGAAGGATGGCCTTTCTCAACGCCCCGTCCTTCAAACCAATCACCACGGCATCCCCCGGGCGGGCCGAGATGCCGTTGTCCACACGATATTCCGGCTCTCCCGTGTGCCAGATCTGGCTGAACATGGAACGACCGCAGCCGCGCCCCTGGCAGAGTCCGCATCCGGAAGGCGACTCCACTCGGACCCAAACCGACTCGCCTTCCAGGCGGGTCACACGGGCATTGATTTCAAGCATTCTGGCCTCACTAAGGACACAACTCATCTTGGAGGCGTATATTTAGGCCAAATCCGTAGCGGCACAAGGTCTGCCCCAACAAGCCTGCCCCAACCACCTCATGACTCCCTGCGACATCCTCATCATTGGCTCCGGCCTGGCCGCAAATACCCTGGCCTTATCCCTGCCGACCCACCTCAACATCCACATTCTGACCAAGAAGGCGCGCCAGGACAGTTCCAGTCAATGGGCGCAAGGCGGGGTTGCAGCCGTGCAGTCGCCCGACGATGACTTTGCCAGTCACATCCGCGATACCGAGATCGCCGGCGCTGGGCTCTGCAACCCGGACACGGTTCGCCATGTCGTTGAACACGGCCCGGCGGCCATGCAATGGCTCATGGATCAGGGGGTGTCATTCGATCGTCAGGCGGACGGATTTCACCTGACCCGCGAAGGCGGGCATAGCCATCGCCGCATCCTGCACGCCGCCGACGCCTCCGGACACGCCATCCAGGAAACCCTGTCCGCGCTGATCGCAACCCGGCCCAACATCACCGTCCACGAAAACATCATCGCCCTCGACCTGATCACCGGTACGCAACTCGGTAACGGCACATCCCGGGTTTATGGCGCCTATGCCCTGGACACCCGGAGCGGGCATGTACAAACCTGTCCCGCCCAGTCCGTCGTCCTCGCCACCGGCGGGGCCGGCAAGGCCTTCCTCTACACCACCAATCCGGACACGGCCACCGGCGATGGCATCGCGATGGCCTGGCGCGCCGGCTGCCGGGTGGCCAATATGGAATTCACCCAGTTCCACCCCACCTGCCTCTACCACCCGCACGCCAAGTCCTTCCTGATCAGCGAGGCGATGCGCGGCGAAGGCGCCGTGCTGCGCCTGCCCGACGGAACCCGCTTCATGCCCGAATTCGACGAGCGTGCTGAACTCGCGCCGCGTGACATCGTGGCCCGAGCCATCGACCGGGAGATGAAACGGCGTGGCCTCGATTGTGTCTATCTCGACATCACCCACAAACCGGCCCGCTTCATCGTTGAACACTTTCCCAACATCTACGCCCGCTGCAAGGAGCTCGGCATCGACATCACCCAGGACTGGATCCCGGTGGCGCCGGCTGCGCACTACACCTGCGGCGGAATCATGGTGGACACCCACGGCTGCACCGACCTGGAAGGTCTCTATGCCATCGGCGAGACGAGCCACACCGGACTCCACGGCGCCAACCGCCTGGCCAGCAACTCGCTTCTTGAATGTGTCGTTTATGGGCGCAGCGCGGCTGAACACATCGTCGCCCAGGCGCCCATTGCCCTGCCTGCCCTCCCCACCTGGGACGAAAGCCGCGTCACGGATGCCGATGAAGAGATCGTCATCGCTCACAACTGGCACGAACTGCGCCGCTCCATGTGGGACTATGTCGGCATCGTGCGTACCGACAAGCGGCTGGCGCGCGCCGCTCACCGCATCCGCCTGCTGACCGACGAGATCCACGAGTACTACAGCAACTTCCGGGTGACCAACGACCTGATCGAACTGCGCAACCTGGTCTGTGTCGCTGACCTCATCGTGCGCTGCGCGCAGATGCGCAAGGAAAGCCGAGGCCTGCACACCTCAAACGATTATCCGGATCGACTGCCCGAGGCAAAGGACAGCGTCCTCACCCCCTAACCGGAGCCTGCCAAGGCGGGATCTGCAAGAGCGGAGCGGTCAGCGTCCGGCCCGATGGGTCAGGAAATGCACCAGCAGCGGCACCGGCCGCCCGGTACTGCCCTTGTCCTTGCCGGATTTCCAGGCGGTACCCGCGATGTCCAGATGGGCCCATTTGTATTTCTTGGCGAAGCGCGACAGAAAAGCGGCGGCGGTAATGGTGCCACCCGCACGGCCACCGATATTAGCCATGTCCGCAAAATTACTCTTCAATTGCTCCTGATATTCGTCGAACAGCGGCAATTGCCAGCACGGATCGGCGGCCGTCTCACCGGCCCTCAGCAATTCGCCCACCAGTTTGTCGTCGTTGCCCAGCACCCCACTGGTGACATGCCCCAAGGCAATCACACACGCCCCCGTCAGGGTCGCCACATCGACCACGCATACCGGGTCGAAACGCTCCGCATAAGTCAGCGCATCGCACAAGATCAGCCGCCCCTCGGCATCGGTGTTAAGCACCTCAATCGTCTGGCCGGACATGGAGGTCACAATGTCACCCGGCTTGTTGGCGCGCCCCGACGGCAGGTTCTCGCATGTCGGGATCAGGGCCACGACATTCAGTGGCAAAGCCATTTCGACCGCGGCCTGTAGCGTACCCAGAACCGAGGCGGCACCGGCCATGTCGTACTTCATCTCATCCATTTCAGCCGCAGGCTTGAGCGAAATGCCGCCCGCATCAAAGGTGATGCCCTTGCCCACCAGCACAATCGGTCGCTGGGTCGCCTCAGCGCCCTGATAACGCAACACGATGAACTTGGGCGGCTCGTCGCTACCCTTCGCCACAGACAAAAAGGAGCCCATACCGAGGCGTTCCATGTCCATGCGTTCGAGCACCTCCACCGCCAAACCATGCGACTCGGCAAGATACATCGCCGTATCTGCCAGCGTCGTCGGAGTACACAGATTGCCGGGCAAGTTACCCAGATCGCGCGCCAATTGCATCCCGGCAACGATGCTGGCACCACAACTCAGGGCCTCCTGGGCGGCCGCCTTTTGTGCGCGGCTGGCGACCTGCCACTTGAAGGCCCGCAGACCCGCAGGGCGGTCGTTACCCTTGCCAGCCACCTCGGACTTGGCCTGATCAAAACGGTAATAGGTATCGCCATAGGCCAGAACCGTTTGCTCGGCACGCCAATCCATCGTGCAGCGTTTGGCATCGGCCTCCCCCAGGCACCACAAGGCATCCGTTGCGCCCGTATCCTTGAGTCGCTGCATCGCGGCCTGCACGGCCTTGCGATAGTTGCGCGCATCCAGCTCGCTCGCCTTGCCCAGATTAACCAACAAAATCCGCTCGCACGCCAGACCCGCCGGACGGTACAAAACCGCCGTAGCCCCCACGGCAGGGCCCAGATCCCCGCCCTTAAGCAGGGCGGTCAGCGCACCACCGCAGGCCACATCCAGGGCCTGCGCCGCCGGCAACAGCGTTCGCGTGCCCATGGCACCCACAACGATACAACCGCTCCGCTGCTTTTCAACAACAACATGGACGGCTGAGAAGGACGGAACAACGGGGCGCGCGTGCGCATTAGGAGCTACGGTCATGACGGTTTCCGGTTAAGATCAAATAATGTTGTCCCATTATGCCACCAGCAAGGCGTTTGAACGCAGCCTGAAAACCGAGTTCTGGCTGACGGGTCTGGCTGCTTTCGCAGCCCTGTCCGCCATCGTGTTAACCATTTATCTGGTGCGCCTGCTGGGCCATGCGGCTCTGGGTAATCTGCTGGAGGCCGGCATCCTGCCCATGATGGGCTTCAATTACATGCGGCTGTTGCCGGTTCTGCTCTCCCTTGCCCTTTTTCTGGGCCTGTTTATCAGCCTCACCCGGCAAATCCAGGACCATGAGGCCGTGATCTGGGCAAACGCCGGTCTTGCGCCACAGACCTGGCTGCGCCCCATCCTGCAACTCGCCCTTCCTGTCACCCTGGTCATTGCCCTGTTCAGTCTCGTCGCGCTCCCCTGGCTTGCCCAGAAACGCGCGGAATTTGAGCAAACCCAAGGTGCTCAGCGCCGTGCCATCCTGCTCGCGCCGGGTTCATTCACCGAAACCACCAGCGCAAGCGGCGGCTATCAAGTCCTGTTTATCGAAGCGCTCGACAATACCGGCGGGGAGGCACGCAAGGTCTTTATCGCCGATGAGCGAAATGGGCAATTGGGCGTTACCCTGGCCACAACAGGCGTCATCACGGAGCATCCTGAAGGCAGCCGTTTTCTGACCCTGGAGCAAGGCCGACGCTACGAACACCGCCCGGGCGCCGACGCCTACCGAACCCTCGAGTTCAAGCGCTATCACACGCGCCTGGACCCCGTCGCGGCCGACCCGCTTTCCCAGGGCGTCCGCCAGATGAGCACCCTCAGCCTGATCCAGGACCCCAAGGCCGCCCATCTGGGCGAACTGGTGTGGCGCATTGGCTATCCCCTCAGCGCCCTGACCCTGGCGCTGCTGGCCCTCCCTCTCAGCCAGTTCAATCCACGGAGTGGCCGATCCTTCAACATCATGTTCGCCATCCTCGTGTACGCGACCTACAACAACCTCGTCGGGATTAGCGAAAGTATGGTGGCCCAAGGCCGCCTGCATCCTCTGCTCAGTCTGATCCTGTTGCACGGAGGCGCGCTAGCCGTCTTCTATGGCCTCTTTGTCTGGCGCATGACACCGCTCCGCTGGAGGGCCAGAACGCCATGAAACTGAC
>VGVU01000055.1 GCA_016873905.1 Betaproteobacteria bacterium
GCATAGGCGGCACGCACCTCGTTGGCCTTGGGTTGTGCCCGCAAAAAGGCCGCCAGCCAATCCAGGGTTGCCTGATCGCCGGCTCCGAGCAGAACCTGGGCCTTGAGCAAGGCCGCCCTTTCCCAGTCGGGACGACGCTTCAGAGCCGCATCGACGGCCTTCAGGGCGCGCGCCGGTTGATCTATCTGCTGCGCCATTCGCGCCACGGCAAACGGGGCCTCGGCAACCTCTGCATAACCTTCTGCCAGGCGCGCCAGGGCATCCAGCGCCGCCTCCGGTTTGGGTGCCCGCGCATAAAGGCCCGGCAGGAACTGCCAGACCCCCGCTTCACCCGTCGCGCCCACCCGCGTCAACCAATGCCGGGTCTCCTGCACGGCCTCATCCAGTTGCCCACTCTTGACCAACAACAGGACCAAGGCGTGACGCGCCCGTTCAGCATTCGGCTCCAGCTCCAGCCACAAACGCGTGGCCTTGGTCGAATGCCCGATATCCTGCGTATGCGCCGCCAGTTCCGCCGCGCGTTTGGCTACCCGGGCATCCCGGGTACGCTGCGCCAGATCCAGATAGACCTCGGCCGAAAGACGCTTGTCGCCGCGCTGACTGGCAATCTCGCCCAGAAGGAAGCCGTACAGCATCTGACTGGTCAGGCCCTTCTCAGTCGGCGTCGCTTCCGCACGCAAAGCATTAGGCGTCTGAGCGCACGCCGTCAACGACAACAATGTCCAGAACAGAAAAAGGTGTTTCTTTGTCATGAGCAACATCTTCAGTTCCAATAGCTCCCGTTCCAATTCAAAGCGGGCATGATGCTCGCCGACCTGCAACAACCAGGATACGCATAGTATGCCGGAATTACCCGAAGTCGAAACCGTTCGTCGTGGACTCGCCCCCATCTGCATCGGTCAGCGCGTACTGCGCGTGATCGTGCGTGATGCACGCCTGCGCTGGCCGGTGCCAGCCGACTTGTCCACGCAACTGGCCGAGCAAACCATCCAGCGCCTGGATCGACGCGGAAAATATCTGCTGTTCCAGCTCGAACGCGGCACCCTGCTCGTGCATCTGGGAATGACCGGAAAACTGCGCTTTTTCACCACGCCGCCCCCGCCCGACAAACACGATCATCTCGATCTGCAATTGGCCAACGGCGGCCTGCTCCGCTTTACCGATCCGCGCCGTTTTGGCGCCGTCCTGTACGCCGTCGAGGCCGAGAATCACCCGCTCATCGCCCCCCTCGGCCTTGAACCCCTCGACCCTGCCTTTACGGGCGCCCACCTGTATCGCCTCACGCGCAACCGCCGCGTGCCGCTCAAGGCCTTCATCATGGACGCCCATCAAGTGGTCGGGGTCGGCAATATTTACGCCAACGAGGCCCTGTTCCGCGCCGGCATCCGACCGCAACTAGGCGCCGGAAAGCTGTCCCGGCCGCGTGCCGAAAAGCTCGTCGCCGCGATCAAGGCCGTGCTCACCGAGGCCATTGCCGCGGGCGGCAGCACCTTGCGCGACTATGTCGACGGCTTCGGCCAGCCGGGTTGGTTTCAGCTTCAGTATTTCGTCTACGGCCGCGGCGGCGAGGCCTGCCGCGTGTGCGGCACGCCGATCCGACTCAGCCGCACTGGCGGCCGTGCCACCACCTGGTGTCCGCGCTGTCAGAAATAGCCGGGATTTACCGCCGCATGGCCTCGATGAGCGCCTCGCCCAGGCGCGCCGGGCTTTTCGCCACCACAACGCCCGCCTTTTCCAGCGCCACGATCTTGTCAGCGGCCAGCCCCGAACCCCCGGCGATAATGGCGCCGGCGTGGCCCATACGCTTGCCTTTGGGCGCAGTGAGCCCGGCAATGAAGGCCGCGACCGGCTTGGTAACCTGTTCGCGAATGAACTCAGCCGCCTGCTCCTCGGCCGTTCCGCCGATCTCGCCGACCAGGATGATGGCCTCGGTTTGCTCATCGGCCTCGAACATGGCCAGGCAGTCGATGAAATCGAGCCCCTTGATCGGGTCGCCACCGATGCCGACGCAGGTTGACTGCCCCAAACCAAGCTGCGTGGTCTGCCAGACGGCCTCGTAGGTCAGCGTGCCGGAACGCGAAACAATGCCAACCTTGCCGGGTTTGTGGATATAGCCCGGCATGATGCCGATCTTGCACTCGCCCGGCGTGATCAGGCCCGGACAGTTGGGGCCGATGAGATAGCAATCGTTGGCGCGAATAGCCGCCTTCACCTCGATCATGTCGCGCACCGGAATCCCCTCGGTGATGCAGGCGATAACACGGATGCCCGCCTCCGCCGCTTCGAGAATGCCATCGGCCGCAAACGGTGGCGGCACATAGATCATGGTCGCATCGGCGCCAGTCGCGTTCACGGCGTCCTTTACAGTATTGAATACCGGCAGGCCCAGATGCGTCTGCCCGCCCTTGCCGGGGGTGACGCCACCCACCATCTGGGTGCCGTAGGCGATGGACTGTTCGGAATGAAAGCTGCCCTGCTTACCCGTAAAGCCTTGGCAGATGACCTTGGTGTTTTTGTCGATCAGGATGCTCATTGGGCAGACTCCTTGGCGCATTTCACGGCCATCTCGGCCGCCGCAGTGAGATCGTTGGCGGCGATGAGGGTCGCCCCGCTGGCTTGGAATGCGGCCAGCCGTTGCCGCCCCGCCTCCGCGTTGGTACCTTCCAGACGGACGATGACCGGCACATTGACGCCAACCTCCTGCACCGCCTGGATGATGCCGTCGGCAATCAGGTCGCAGCGGACGATCCCGCCGAAGATATTGATCAGCACGGCTTTGACATTCGCGTCCGCCAAGATGATGCGGAAGGCCTCGGCAACTGAATTCGCTGTCGCACCCCCGCCGACATCCAGAAAATTGGCGGGCTGGCCGCCGGACAACTGGATCAGATCCATGGTCGCCATCGCGAGCCCTGCACCATTGACCATGCAGCCGATATTGCCGTTGAGCGCGATGTAATTGACATTGTGTGCATGCGCCTCGGCCTCCTTGGGGTCAAGTTGGCTCAGGTCGTTCATCTCGGCCAGCCCCTTTTGCCGATACAAGGCGTTGTCGTCCACCGCCATCTTGCAATCGAGCGGCACAAGGCGGCCATCCGTCGTCACCACCAGCGGGTTGATCTCCAAGAGACTCAAGTCGCGTTCGATGAAGAGCCGATAGCAGGCCCTCAGCAGTTTTACGCAGGCGACAATCTGATCTCCGCTCAAGCCCAAGCCAAAAGCAATGTCGCGCGCCTGGTAATCCATCAGGCCGGTGACCGGGTTGACCGATTCGCGCAGAATCTTTTCAGGCGTGGTGCGCGCCACTTCCTCGATTTCCATGCCGCCCGCCGCCGAGGCCACGAGGCCGATGCGCTCCGCAGCGCGATCAATGGCGATACTCAAATACAGCTCGCGGGCAATCGGCAGGGTTTCTTCGATCAGCAGCGCGCCGACCGGTTGCCCGTCAGGCGCGTTCTGGTAGGTCACCAGACGGCTGCCCAGAAGGGATTGCGCAGCCGCGCTCAGTTCCGCCACCGAGCGGCACAGCTTCACTCCGCCCGCCTTGCCGCGCCCCCCTGCATGCACCTGGGCCTTGATGACCCAGGCCTCGCCGCCCAACTCGGCTGCCGCCGCTGCGCATTGGCCCGGATCGTTGATGGTCACGCCAAGCGGCGTAGCAATACCAAAGTCGCGCAAAACGGCCTTGGCCTGATATTCATGTAGATTCATATCGACGCATCCTATAGGAAGATCTGTCATTGTATCGCGAGGCCATGCTCGGGTAGCATCCCCTCCACCCAAACTCGACGAGTCCGGAACATGTCCGAAATCCTGATCCTGTATTACTCCTCGCACGGCAGCGTGCAGCAACTGGCGCGCCAGATTGCCCGCGGCGTGGAATCGGTGGCCGGCTGTCAGGCACGGCTGCGCACCGTGCCGCGTGTCGCGACCGAGGTCGATGCACCAGGCAAACCGGTACCCGACGAGGGCGCGCCCTACGCCCAGCTTTCTGACCTGGAAGAATGCGCCGGCCTGGCTTTGGGTTCGCCCAGCCATTTCGGCAACATGGCCGCCGCGCTGAAACACTTTATCGACGGCACCACGCCGCTGTGGATGAAAGGGGCGCTGATCGGCAAACCCGCCGCCGTATTCACCTCGACCGCCTCGCTGCACGGCGGCCAGGAAACCACGCTGACCGCCATGATGCTGCCACTCCTGCATCACGGCATGATCATCGTCGGCCTACCCTATTCAAACCCGGAGTTGGTAAGCACTCGCTCCGGTGGAACGCCTTATGGCGCATCACATTTCTCCGGGGTAACGGGCGAAGAACCGGTCACCGAGGACGAGCGCAAACTCGCCTTCGCGCTGGGCCGCCGTCTGGCCGAAACGGCGCTGAAGCTGGCATGAGCCGACAAAATACGGCCACAGGATCTGCTGCATCACCCGCACAGGAGGCCCGCCTCTTTGCCCGCGACTGCCATCATGGCGTGCTGTCCACGCTCTCGAAGCGCCTGGAGGGTTTTCCATTTGGCTCGGTCTCCCCCTTCATCCTCGACCCCGAGGGCAATCCCATCATCCTCATTTCCGACCTCGCCGAGCACAGCAAGAACCTGCAAGCCGATGCGCGTTGCTCGCTGATCTTGCAACCCTTCGCGACCGATATGCAGTCCACCGGCCGGGTGACCCTTATTGGCCTCGCCGAGCGGCTTTCTACGGACGACAAGGCCGCGTTGGGTACGACCTATCTGCACCAGTTCCCGCAGGCCACGGAGTATTTCGCCATGGCCGACTTCTGCTTCTGGCGCATTCGCCCGATCAAGGTACGCTGGATCGGCGGCTTCGGGCGCATTCACTGGATAGATCGCGACGCCTGGCTGAACCCGGATAAAACCGCCCGGCACACCGCCCGACACCCCCAAGAATAATCTTATGCCATCGAGTACCGCCCAAAATATCAGTGCCATCCTCCTCATTGCGCTGATCCTTCTCTGCCTTGCCTGGGAGCTCTGGCTCGCCCCCTTGCGCCCCCACGGCTCCTGGTTGGTCTTGAAAACCTTGCCCCTGCTTCTTCCCCTGTTTGGCGTCCTGCACGGGCGACGCAAGGCCTATCAGTGGTTAGCCCTGCTGGTCTGGCTCTATGCCCTCGAGGGAAGCCTGCGTCTCTATGTAGAAACGGGCCCCAGCCAATACCTCGCCGGCGCGGAACTGATGCTGGCCCTGGGTCTGTTTGCCAGCATCGCTCGCTTTCTGCGCAGCCACCGCCCTGGTTCGGATGCCTAAACAAAGGCCGTGCGCATTTGACCTGTATCAATCGCCCTTGATTGACGATATGAGCATCCTCTATTAACATTCGCTGATCATCAACTCGGAGTCTTGACCATCATGAAATCACGCTTCTTGCATTTCCAGTACCTCCCCATGTCTCTGCGAGTGCTCTTTTCCATGGTTTTGCTGGTCTTCGGAACCGGCTATCTCATGGCCATGATTCAGGTGTGGGAATCGCACGCCGGCAAGGACGGCAAGCCGATGTTGACCGCCCAGGATCTGGTCATCTCCTACAGTGGCAACCCGGACGGCACCAAGATGGAAACCTCTCTGCGTGGCCCGATGGCCGACATGTTGCCGGCCGAAAAGCGCGAGGTTATCTTTACCTGGCTGCACAACAAGGCCCCGGCAGAAGAGTTTGACGCCAAGATCAACCCCATCCTGCAAGAGCATTGCGTCGCCTGTCATCAGCCGGACGCCAACCCGCACTTGCCGGATCTGCGCACCGCTGATGCGGTCGCCAAGGTCACCGCCAAGGACACCGGCATGAACATTGTGACCTTGGTACGGGTGTCACACATTCACCTGTTCTCGATCACCTTCATCTTTTTCATCCTCGGCTTCATTTACACCCATGCCTATGTGCGCCCGGCCTGGTTCAAGTGCGTGGTCCTGGCCACGCCCTTCCTGTCGCTGATCGTGGACGTGGCTGCCTGGTATCTGACCAAGGTCTGGACCGGCTTTGCCTGGGCCGTGATTATTGGCGGCGCACTGTACGGGGTCGCATTCACGATCATGTGGGTCACCTCCATGCGCCAGATGTGGTTCTACAAGCTGCCGCAAGATCTTATTGATAGCGAGGGAGAACTCCCCCGCATGGACGGCTAATCCGGCTGAAAAGGCCCCGCCTATAACGACAAAAGGGCGACCGATGGTCGCCCTTTTGTCGTCTCCAGCCCCTGCGCTAATCAGACGGCGTGTGGGGTTTGCGGGTGGTGGCGAACCTCTCCGCCCATCAGCTTGTTGAGAGCGTTCAAATAGGCCTTGACCGAGGCGATAACAATGTCGGTATCCGCCCCCTGGCCGTTAACGATACGACCGGCCTTGTTGAGCCGTACCGTAACCTCGCCCTGCGAATCCGTCCCGCTGGTGATGTTATTGACCGAGTACAGCAACAGGTCACTCTGCGAACGCACCACCGACTCGATAGCGCAGAACGCCGCATCCACCGGTCCACTCCCATCGGCCTCGGCATGCTGCTCAACCCCGTTATCCATCAGCACCAACACCGCATGCGGGGTCTCGCCCGTCTCGGAACAGACACGCAAGGACATCAAATGGAAACGCTCTTCATGATCGGCGGCCGCCTCGTCAGAAACCAGGGCGTGGAGATCCTCATCGAATATCTCGTGCTTTTTGTCGGCCAAATCTTTAAAGCGCGCGAAGGCCATATTGAGCGCCTCCTCGGAGTTGAGCTCAATCCCTAACTCCTTCAGCCGGCTCTTGAAGGCATTACGCCCGGAGTGCTTGCCCAGCACCATGCGGTTGGCCGTCCAGCCCACATCCTCGGCACGCATGATCTCGTAGGTTTCGCGATGTTTGAGTACGCCGTCCTGGTGAATGCCGGACTCGTGGGCAAAGGCATTGGCACCCACAATGGCCTTGTTTGGCTGCACCGCAAAGCCGGTGATGGAGGCCACCAGGCGCGAGGCCGGAACAATCTGCGTCGCATCAATCCGCGTGTCGCACGCAAACATATCCTGACGAGTCCGCACGGCCATCACCACTTCTTCCAGCGCGGCATTGCCAGCGCGTTCACCGAGCCCATTGATGGTGCATTCAACCTGCCGTGCACCGTTCATGACGGCCGACAAGGAGTTGGCGACCGCCAAACCCAGGTCATTGTGGCAATGCACCGAAAAGATCGCCTGATCGGCGTTTGGGATACGCTCACGCAAATTGCGAATCAGGTCACCAAACTGCCACGGCAGGTTGTAGCCGACCGTATCGGGGATATTGATGGTGCGGGCCCCGGCCTTGATCACCTGCTCGATCACCCGGCACAGAAAATCCAGATCCGAGCGGCCGGCATCTTCCGGCGAAAACTCCACATTGTCGGTCCACTTACGCGCCCATTGCACAGCCTTGATCGCCTGTTCGACGACCTGATCAGGCTGCATGCGCAACTTCTTTTCCATGTGAATCGGCGAGGTGGCTATGAAGGTGTGGATACGCCCCGAGTTGGCGCCTTTGAGCGCCTCGCCGCAGCGGTTGATATCATTCTCGAGCGCCCGTGCCAGTCCGCAGACCGTACTGTCCTTGATGGTGTCGGCGACCGCCTTGACCGACTCGAAGTCGCCATTGCTGGCCGAGGGGAAACCCGCCTCGATCACATCCACACGCATCTTCTCCAGTTGCCGGGCGATGCGCACCTTTTCTTCCCGGGTCATCGACGCACCGGGGCTTTGCTCCCCGTCGCGGAGCGTGGTATCAAAAATAATCAACGAATCGTTCATGGTGTACTCCATATGTCACAGGATGCGACCGCAAGTCGCAACCGATACCGCCTCGGGCGATCGGCAAATAGACAAGAGGGGAAATTAGTTTTGCCCGGGCACGGGCAGTCGCACCAGCAGGCGGCGGAAAGACAAGAGGCGGAGGCATGAATGGCATCGCATGGTTCGCAATATACGGCCCGGCCAGACTCAGGGCAAGTCTCCACCAGAATGCGTCACCTTGCAGGTGGTTTTGTTGGGCCAGAAGGCACAGACATAACCTGAGACCGCATAGGCCAAAAACAAGGCCAACATCACCAGAGGAGGGTCAATGGCGATCAGGGCAAAGCTCAGGGCAATCGCCACGATCGTGAAGAACGGGACCGTACGGCGCAAATTAATGTCCTTGCCGCTGTAATAACGGAAACTACTGACCATGGAGAGGCCGGCAAAAAGGGTAATCAGCCAGACAAACCAACGAATGTCAGCCCCAACAATGCCGTTATCAATACCCACCCAGACCAGGCT
>VGVU01000056.1 GCA_016873905.1 Betaproteobacteria bacterium
CACGACTTCGACACGGGCACGCGCCTCGATATTCAGGATGTCGGTACGCTTTTCGTTGAGGAGGAAGGTGCAGGCATCAACCGGGGCCTGGACATGCAGGGCGCCGGTGTTTTCCTTGATGGCTTCTTCCTGGAGGATACGCAGCAGGTGCAGGGCAAAGGACTCGGTACTGCGCACATGGCCGGTTCCCATACAACGCGGACAGGTAATGTGGCTCGTCTCGCCGAGCGAGGGCTGCAGGCGCTGACGGGAGAGTTCGAGCAGGCCAAAGCGGGAGATCTTGCCGACCTGGATGCGGGCGCGATCGGCGTGCAGGGCATCGCGCAGGCGATCCTCCACAGCGCGCTGGTTCTTGGCGCTTTCCATGTCGATGAAATCGATCACCACCAGGCCACCCAGATCGCGCAGACGCAATTGGCGGGCGGCCTCATCAGCGGCCTCCAGGTTGGTGTTGAGGGCGGTCTGCTCGATGTCGGCACCCTTGGTGGCCTGGGCCGAGTTGACATCAATGGCGACCAGGGCCTCGGTGTGGTCGATGACCAGCGCGCCACCCGAGGGCAGCGGGACATGGCGGGAATAGGCGGTCTCGATCTGGTGCTCGATCTGGAAGCGCGAGAAGAGCGGCACGCTGTCGCTGTACAGCTTGACCTTGCTGACCAGGTTCGGCATGACATGGGCCATGAACTGGCGCACCTGCTCATGGATGGCCGGCATGTCGATCAGCAGTTCGCCGATGTCCGCCGTGAAGTAGTCACGGATGGCACGAATGACCAGGCTGGATTCCTGATAGATCAGGAAGGCGCCCTTTTGGCCTTGTGCCGCCCCGTCAATGGCGGACCACAATTGCAGCAGATAGTTCAGGTCCCAGCGCAGTTCTTCCAGGCTGCGGCCAATACCGGCGGTGCGCGCGATCAGGCTGGCGCCAGAGGGTACTTCGAGTTGGGCGAGCAGGTCGCGCAGTTCGTTGCGATCTTCACCCTCGATACGGCGTGAGACACCGCCGCCGCGAGGATTGTTGGGCATCAGGACCAGGTAGCGTCCGGCCAGGCTGATGTAGTTGGTCAGGGCGGCGCCCTTGTTGCCACGCTCGTCCTTCTCGACTTGGACGAGAAGTTCGAGGCCTTCCTTGATCTGATCCTTGACCGGGCCATTGGCGTTGCCGGGCAGGGCGCTGCGGGCGATCTCCTTGAACGGGAGGAAGCCATGGCGCTCGGCGCCATAGTCGACAAAACAGGCCTCGAGGCTTGGCTCAACGCGGGTGACAACGGCCTTGTAGATATTGCCTTTGCGTTGTTCCTTGGCGGCGGATTCAATGTCGAGATCAACCAGTTTCTGGCCATCGACAATGGCGACGCGGAGCTCTTCCGCCTGCGTCGCGTTAAACAACATTCTTTTCATTATGACCCCTTGCGTCTTCGACGCCCGGGGAAAACCCTGTGTCGCCGGCACTCGTCCCAGGGACGGTGCCCGCGGCTGGCATGGAATCAGTCGGTTACTTGGAAAGCGCGGTGCTCTCGGTTCTCGGTCATGGTCATGTTGAAGGGGTTATCCTTATTGTGGAATCGGGAAAAGGCTGGGCTCCGCGAACTCGTCGCATTTGCGAAATCACGAAAACGCAAATGTGCAAAGGGGTCCACGGGCTGTCTTCTCAACCGGTTTCACAGTATCCGGGTGCAGAACACGCTGCTAATACGCTAACATCGCTACTTTTAGCCCGTCTGCATCACCCTGATGGGGCGGAAGACGAAGGCTTGGGCCGGTGAGCGGAATTAACCGGCGTGCTCGAATGGATGGATTTGGATCTGAGTTCAACAAAGATCTCAAGAAATGAACCCAACCCCAAAGCGACTATCACTATCCGTCGCCACTTTCAAGCGCGCCTGAGTATATAGGCAATGAACGCAGAACGCAAAGAAACAGTCACATTCGTCTCGATTGGTGTCGAGGCCGATGGCCAACGCCTGGACAATTACCTGTTCCGCACCCTGAAAGGGGTACCCAAGAGCCGGGTTTACCGCATGATTCGCGACGGCGAGGTGCGGGTCAACAAGGGGCGCAAGGGGCCGGACTATCGTCTCTTGGCCGGGGATCAGATTCGCATCCCGCCCGTGCGTCTGGCCGAAGTGCCCGCTAAGGTGGCGGTGGCGGTTGGGAGCACCCTGTTGCCGCATATCGTGTATCGGGACGAGGCCCTGCTGGTGCTCAATAAACCCGCCGGCTGGGCGGTCCATGGGGGGAGCGGGATCAGTCTGGGTATTATCGAACAGCTGCGTCAGGAGCTGCCCGAGTTGCGCTATCTGGAGCTGGCCCACCGTCTGGATCGCGAAACCTCGGGCCTGCTGATGCTGGCCTCGCGTCGCAGTGCCCTGGTTGAACTGCATCGGATGCTGCGTGTTGGCGAGGCGCGCAAGACCTATCTGGCACTGGCAACGGGACGCTGGCGGGATGCGCTGCGCCATGTTCGCTTTCCGCTGCACAAGTTTCTCACCGCCGAGGGCGAGCGGCGGGTGGAGGTGGTGCCCGAGAAGCATCCCGAGGCGATGCAGGCGCATACCCTCTTCCGCCTGCGCCAGCGCTACACGGGATTTTCCCTGCTCGAAGCAGAACTCATGACCGGTCGCACCCACCAGATTCGCGTGCATCTGGCAGCCTGCGGGCATGCCATCGCCGGCGATACAAAATATGGCGATGCGGCCCTCAATACCGCCTTGAAAGGTCGAGGTCTGCGCCGCATGTTCTTGCACGCCGCGCGGCTGGAACTAAAACACCCCTTAACGCATCAGCCGCTCTCCTTTACGGCGCCGCTGCCTGATGAATTGGACACCTTTTTGCAATCCCTGGATCCGGAGACCCCGTGAAATATGAACTGTTAATTTTTGACTGGGATGGCACGCTGATGGATTCGGCCGGCCATATCGTGGCCAGTTTGCAGGGTGCGGCACGCGACATGGACCTGCCTGTTCCGCCGCCGGAAAAGGCGCGTTATGTCATCGGCCTGGGTCTGGGACAGGCACTTGAATACCTTTTTCCCATGTTGCCGGAGTCGGATCATCCGCGTTTGGCCGATTGCTATCGCAATCATTATCTCGGTCAGGATCACACCATTCCGTTGTTCGAGGGGGCGGATTCGATGTTGCGCGGGCTTCACGCCCGGGGCCATGTCCTGGCGGTGGCGACCGGCAAGAGTCGTCGCGGGCTGGACCAGGCAATGCAACATACGGCGCTGGAGCCGATTTTTACCGCGACACGCACGGCCGATCAGACCTTTTCCAAGCCGCATCCGGCGATGATCGAGGAGATTATCGCGGAGGTGGGTGGGCGCCCCGAGACGACGCTGATGATCGGCGATACCAGTCACGACCTGCAGATGGCGGTCAATGCGGGCGTGGCCGGACTCGGGGTCAGCTATGGGGCACACACCGTGGATTTGTTGCAGGGCTGTAACCCGCTGGCGATCGTCGATACGATGGCTGCCTTGGAAAACTGGCTGGACGAGAACGGATAAGGCATGGAAAACAAGGCAATGGAACGGCTGGTCGAGGCCTATCTGGCTGAGCTGCGACGCCAGCGGCGCGGTCGCTTCTGGTGGCGTATGACCTTCGTGGTTGTGCTGCTGGTCGTGGCTCTGGGGTGGTGGGGCGATGATCATTCGGCCGGAGGGCATGGCACACATACGGCCCTGATCGACATTCAGGGCGAGATTGGGGGCAAGAACGGGGCTCTGGCGGATGACATTATCCTGGCCTTGGGCGAGGCCTTTGCGGGACCCAAGGTTAAAGGCATTGTGCTGCGCATCAACAGTCCCGGCGGCAGTCCGGTCGCAGCGGGTCAGGTCTATGACGAGATTCGGCGCTTGCGTTCGCTGAATCCCAATATCCCTGTTTATACGGTGGTGGACGATGTCTGCGCCTCCGGGGGATATTACATTGCCGCGGCGACCGATCGCATCTATGTGGACAAGGCGTCTCTGGTGGGCTCGATCGGGGTCCTGATGGACGGCTTCGGTTTTACCGATGCCATGAAGAAGCTGGGGGTTGAGCGTCGCCTGCTGACAGCGGGGGAGAACAAGGCCTTCCTCGATCCCTTCTTGCCACGCAAGGCGGCCGAAGAGGAGCATGCACGCCAGTTGATTGGCGAGGTGCATGCGCAATTCATCCAGGCGGTGCGTCAGGGGCGGGGTAAACGCCTCAAGGAACAGCCGGGGATCTTTTCCGGGTTGGTTTGGCACGGAGCCCGCAGCGTTGAGATGGGTCTGGCCGATGGGCTGGGAAGCCTCGATTTTGTGGCGCGTGAGGTGATCAAGGCCGAGGCGATCGTCGATTACACGCCCCAGGAGAGCCTGACCGATCGTCTGACGCGCCAGTTGGGCGTAGCGATTGGGACCTCCCTGAACCCCGTGCTGACGCCGCGTTTGCGCTGATGGAACCTTACCAACCCGTAAGTTGCGATCTGCATTCGCGGCTGGAACTGGCCATCTTGCGCCGCCGCACCCTGCATTTGGAATGGAAAACGGGGCCCGGTCTGGAACGCCGGCAGGCAGGCACGGGTATTGGGGTCGACATCTATACGCGCGACGGGGCGGAGTGGCTGGAGGTGGATCTGGTCACCGGCGAGCGTTTGCGTCTGCGGCTGGATCAGATGGTTGTGATCGACGGGGTTTAGATATCCCATGCCCCGTTTTTTTGATTTTGGCCTCTTGAAACGCGGCGCATGCGCCCCATTTCGTGCGGGTTTATGGAGAAAACGCATGTCTGAAAAAGAACCCATTCCCGCTGGCACCTCGGAAGATCCTGCACTGGACTCCGCTGCCATGGCCGACCCCAACCTCGAAACCATGCCCAGTTTGGAAGACCTGCTGCGGCAGGCCGAACTGCGTGCGGAAGAACATCACGACGCTTGGCTGCGAGCCAAGGCCGAGATTGAGAATGTCCGTCGGCGGGGCGCGGAAGAAGCCGACAAGGCACGCAAATACGCGGCCGAAAAATTTGCCAGCGACCTGTTGGCCGTCAAGGACAGTCTTGAGGCGGCGCTGGCTTCGACCGGATCGACGAGCGTCGAGAGCCTGACCAGTGGCGTTGAGGTGACCCTCAAGCAACTGGCCGGCGTTTTCGAGCGGCATCAAGTGGTTGAGGTCTCTCCGCAGGGCGAAAAGTTCGATCCGAACCAGCATCAGGCCATCGGCATGATCGCTGCGGAGGGGGAACCCAACACGGTCGCCAATGTCTTACAAAAAGGTTATCTGCTCAATGGACGGGTATTACGCCCGGCCATGGTGATGGTTATCAAGCCGGCAGAATGAGTCGGGCTTGAAAACCCTGAACGCACCCCTATATTCGCAACACTCTAAACAGCATTGAAGGAAAAAACATGGGCAAGATTATTGGTATTGACCTCGGCACCACCAACTCCTGCGTCTCGGTCATGGAGGGCGGTAAGTACAAGGTGATTGAAAACGCAGAAGGTACGCGTACCACGCCATCCATCGTCGCGTACGCTGAAGATGGCGAGATCTTGTGCGGCGCACCGGCCAAGCGCCAGGCCGTTACCAACCCCCGCAACACCCTTTATGCGGTGAAGCGTCTGATCGGTCGCCGCTTTGAGGAAAAAGAGGTGCAGAAGGACATCGACCTGATGCCCTACAAGATCGTCAAGGCCGACAACGGCGATGCCTGGGTCGAAGTGCGCGACAAGAAGATGGCGCCGCCGCAGGTTTCCGCTGAGGTCTTGCGCAAGATGAAAAAGACGGCCGAGGATTATCTGGGTGAAGAAGTGACCGAGGCGGTCATCACCGTGCCGGCCTATTTCAATGACTCGCAGCGTCAGGCGACCAAGGATGCCGGTCGCATTGCCGGCCTTGAGGTCAAGCGCATCATCAACGAACCGACGGCTGCGGCGCTCGCCTTCGGCATGGACAAGAAGGAAGGCGATCGCAAGATCGCGGTGTTCGACCTGGGCGGCGGCACCTTCGATATCTCCATCATCGAGATCAACGAGATCGACGGCGAGCACCAGTTCGAGGTGCTGTCCACCAACGGCGACACCTTCTTGGGCGGTGAGGATTTTGACCAGCGCCTGATCGACTACATCATCGACGAGTTCAAGAAGGAGCAGGGCGTTGATCTGAAGAAGGATGTGCTCGCCCTGCAACGCCTGAAAGAGGCGGCGGAGAAGGCGAAGATCGAGTTGTCGTCTGCGACCCAGACCGAGATCAACCTGCCCTATATCACGGCCGATGCCTCGGGCCCGAAGCACCTGGTTCTGAAACTCACCCGCGCCAAGTTCGAGGCCCTGGTTGAGGATCTGGTCGAGCGCACCATTGCGCCGTGCAAGATCGCCATCAAGGATGCCGGCATCAGTGTGGGCAACATCGACGATGTCATTCTGGTCGGTGGCCAGACTCGCATGCCCAAGGTGCAAGAGAAGGTCAAGGAATTCTTCGGCAAGGAAGCGCGCCGCGATGTGAATCCGGATGAGGCCGTGGCCGTGGGCGCGGCCATTCAGGGCGGCGTGTTGCAGGGCGATGTCACGGATGTGTTGCTGCTGGATGTGACGCCGCTGTCGCTGGGTATCGAGACCCTGGGTGGCGTCATGACCAAGCTGGTGGTCAAGAACACCACCATCCCGACCCGCGCATCGCAGGTCTTCTCGACCGCCGACGATAATCAGAACGCTGTCACCATCCATGTGTTGCAGGGTGAGCGCGAGATGGCCTCGGGCAACAAGAGCCTGGGCCAATTCAATCTGTCCGATATTCCGCCGGCGCCGCGTGGCATGCCGCAGATCGAGGTCTCGTTCGATATTGATGCCAACGGCATCCTGCATGTTTCGGCCAAGGACAAGGGCACCGGCAAGGAGGCGAAGATCACCATCAAGGCGAACTCTGGCTTGTCGGATGACGAGATCAAGAAGATGGTGCAGGACGCCGAGTTGAACGCGGCCGAGGACCACAAGGCCTTTGAACTGGCGACCGCTCGCAACCAGTGCGACAGCCTGATTCACAGCGCCAAGAAGGCCCTCAAGGAGGGCGGCGACAAGGTGACGGCTGAAGAAAAGACGGCAATCGAGGCGGCGATCGAGGCGGCTGAAAAGGCCATGAAGGACGGCGACAAGGAGGAGATTGAGGCCAAGACCCAGGCCTTGTCCGAGGCCAGCCACAAACTGGCTGAAAAGATGTACGCCGAGCAATCCGCCGCGGGTGCAGCCGGTGGCTGCGGGACCTGTGGCGCAGATGAGCCCTGCGGTAGCGACAAGAAGGCCGACGATGTGGTGGACGCCGAGTTTGAAGAAGTGAAGGACAAGAAATAAGCCTTCATGTCTAAACGCGACTACTACGAAGTCCTCGGGCTCCATAAGGGAGCCTCCGAAGACGAGATCAAGAAGGCCTTCAAAAAGCTGGCGATGAAGTATCACCCGGACCGCAATCAGGGTGACAAGACGGCTGAGGATAAGTTCAAGGAGGTCAAGGAGGCCTACGAGGTTCTTTCCGATGCCGGCAAGCGAGGGGCCTATGACCAGTACGGACACGCCGGGCTGAACCCCAATATGGGGGGCGGTCCCGGTGCGGCTGGATTCGGCAATTTCGGTGATGCCTTCTCGGACATCTTTGGCGATCTTTTTGGTGCGGGCGGTGGCCGGCAGGGTGGCCAGGGCGTGTATCGCGGGGCTGACCTGCGCTACAACCTGGAGCTGTCGCTGGAAGAGGCCGCACGCGGGACTGAGACCAAGATCCGCATTCCGGTGATGGTCGAATGCGGCACTTGTCATGGCTCGGGTGCCAAGGCAGGTAGCAAGCCGACGACCTGTCCGACCTGTCAGGGTCATGGTCAGGTGCGCATGCAGCAGGGCTTCTTTTCAGTCCAACAAACCTGTCCGCGCTGTCATGGCAGCGGCAAGATCATCACCGACCCGTGCCATACCTGTCACGGCGAAGGTCGCGTCAAGCAACACAAGACGCTCTCGGTGCGGATCCCGGCCGGGGTGGACGAGGGCGATCGCATCCGCCTTGCCGGCGAGGGCGAGGCCGGCGTTCACGGCGGCCCACCGGGTGACCTGTTCGTTCAGGTGCATCTCAAGCCCCATGCCGTCTTTACCCGCGAAGGGGG
>VGVU01000057.1 GCA_016873905.1 Betaproteobacteria bacterium
GCGAGCAGGGCCTGGCCGATGGCGTTGTTGATCTTGTGCGCGCCGGTATGGTTAAGGTCTTCACGCTTCAGATAAATCTGTGCACCGCCGAGCGAATCGGATAGCCGCTTGGCGTGATAGATGGGGCTAGGCCGGCCCACATAGTGCTTCAACTCGTGGGCAAATTCGGCCTTGAAATCCGCATCGTCGCGAAAGCGTTCGTACTCACGACGCAATTCATCGACCGCCGGAATCAGCGTTTCGGCCATGTAGATGCCGCCGTAGGGGCCAAAATGGCCCGTTACATCGGGCTGGTTATATGCCTGCATTCCTGACTTCCTTGATGAAGGCCGCAATCTTGTCCGCGTCCTTGATACCTTTCTTGTCTGTCTCAACCCCACTCGACACATCCACTGCCCACGGCCGCACCTGACGAATTGCGGCGGCGACATTGGTGGCATTCAGTCCACCCGCCAACACACAGCGTGAGGCCATCTCAGCGGGGATCAGCGACCAGTCAAAACTCTTACCGCAGCCCCCAAAGGCCTCCGTCGGGGTGTCCAGCAACAGGCCAGCCGCGTCGAGATACGGGGCCGCTGATTGTACCAAACCCTCCCCGGCCCTGACCGGCAACGCCTTCAGATAACGCACCCCAAACTGACGACAAAAATCGGCCGTCTCATGACCGTGAAATTGCAGCAGATCCGGGCGCACGGTTTGCAAGACGGTCTCAACCTCAGCAATCTCCGGGTTCACAAACAGGGCCACCGTGGTCACAAAGGGCGGCAAGGCCGTAACGATGGCCTGCGCCGCCGCCACGCTCACGGCACGCGGGCTTGGCGGATAGAACACCAGACCAATGGCATCCGCGCCCAGATGGGCACACGCCAGACCATCTTCGACACGGGTGATGCCGCAAATCTTGATGCGCGTCATGGAATCAGGGGGCTTTCAGGCAAGACATGGCGCGGATCATAGCGCACTGCCGTCAGATAAAGCCCGTCCGGCGCAAAGGTTGCCGCCGCGCGGCAACGATCACGGCCCGCCAGCGTCTCGGCCATCCACTCGGGCGGGCGGCGGCCCTGCCCCACCCAGACCAGCGCACCGACCAGGTTACGAATCTGGTGCTGCAAAAAGGCGTTGGCACAAAAGGTGAATTCCAGCATGGCGCCCTCCTGCGTCATTTCCACCCTGCGCATCTCGCGCACCGGTGACTTGGCCTGACACTCGGCGGCACGGAAGGCGGAAAAATCATGGGTCCCAATCAGGCAACGGCTGGCCGCCTGCATCGCTGCGACATCGAGGGCGTCATGCACCCAACCCACTCGCCCCGCCAAGATCGCCGGAGGCACCGAGCGCATCAGCAAGCGGTAGCGATACTCCCGCTCCAAGGCCCCAAAGCGCGCATGAAAATCGCTTTCCACCTGCCGCGCCCAGAGCACCACCACGCCCGGCGGCAGATGGGCGTTCACCCCACGCACCCAGGCGCTTTCCGGACGGGCGTTCAGCGCATCAAAATGCACGACCTGACCCGTAGCATGAACGCCGGCATCGGTACGCCCGGCCACGAAGGTGGCGAGCGGCCCACCATGAATCTGCGCCAACGCCGCCTCCAGGACATCCTGCACCCCGCAACCCCCGGGCTGAGTCTGCCATCCGCAAAAGGCGCGGCCGTTGTATTCCAACCCCAGGGCAATGCGGCGTAGATCTGACATCGGACTCAACGGTTGATCCATACGCCCCCCAAAAGGGTCGCCACCGCAGCAATAACGGCCCAGTCACGGCGATTCAACGCACGCCGGGCAAGTTTGATGGTCTCAGGGGGCGACAACGGCGGACGGGACTGCGACAGGATCGCCATCGCCTCCCGGAGGCCCGGCGGATTTTCCATGGCGCGCAAGGTCAGGGCCAGACGCACGGCAATGCGCTCCGCATCGACCCCGAGACGGCGCAAGGGATAAATCAGGCTCAACAAGCCTGTCAACAGAGCCGGCGTATCCAGGGCCAAGACCCAAAGATCCAGCAGGCTCAATAACAGCAGTAAACGCGTGGCCTGCAACAGCCCGGCCGCAACCCCCTCAACGGTTGGGGTCCACGCACCCAACGCCAACCAGAGGGGCTCACCCGGCAAGACCCAGGCATAACTCACGAACAACATCAGGAACAGCCAGCGGGTACGGCGCAGGAGCTGTAACAGGGATCGGCGCCGCGGCCAATGCAGGGCCAAAACCACAAGCGTCAGCCATGGGATCAGGATGGCAGGAAGAAGCGGTACCAATACAGCCAGAAAAACATAAACCGTGATCCGCGCAGCGGGGTGAATCACCTCCCGTGCCCCTTAGCGATCCAAGGCATCAAGCATCCGGCGAGCCTCGGCCTGATCCATCGTATGGCCCCGGGCGAGGACCTCGTTCAGTACGGAACGCGCCGCCTCACGCTCGCCCAATACCAAATGCGCCCGGGCCAGGCTAAGACCGTTCTCCGGCCCCATTCCGCTAGCGGGGGCTGCCAGATCCAGATTCAGGCCCGCCAATCCGGGCAAGACAACCTCCGGGCCCTTTGGCCGCGCCCTGAGTCCAGATCCCAGGCGATAACCGCCCCAGAACAAGGCCGGCAGCAAAATCAAGGCCAACAAACCCAAGACCTGCGGCGAGCTGATCGCCCATGTCTTCTCTTCCACCGGCAGATCGAGCAGGGCCTTGTTCGCCTGCCGAGCCGCCAGCAAGCGCTGCAGGTCCTGTATCGATTTTTCCAACACCGCAATACGGGCCTCGGCCTCCTCAAGGGCATGGGCGCGCGCCGTCACCTCTTCTTCAATGGACTGAAGGGCGGGCTGCCCAGCCTGGCCGTGTTTCGCCTTCCCCGCGTCGCCCCGCGAGATTCGGACCGTATCGCGCGGCAGTCCCGCCTTCGGGGCCTCCGCGAGCGCGGCCGTTACCTTGCCGCTCACCACGGTAGCGCCCGACATGAGCTCGCCCAGACGCTGCACCGCCACGCCTTCCGGGATGGCGGCAAGAACGCCTGGATCGGGAATTTGCAGGTCTACCGATTGGCGCAGACGATGGATGTCCTGCTGCACGAAGGCCTTCGGATTGGCCTCATAGAGCCCGTATGCGCGCTGGCTGAAACTGGTCCCCGGGAGAGGCAATTGCTGCGCAATACGCGACAGCGAATCGCCGGGGCGCACCGGCCAGACAGCAGCGGGCTTGGCGTGGGGACTCCCCGGTGCAGCGACCGCTGGGTCCGCCTTCGGTTGCGCCGTGGCGATTTCCGGTAGTGCATCCGGTAATGCAATAGGCGTGGGCGCCGCCACCCGACGCGGCTCGATCAGCAAGACATACTCGCGCAGCACCCGGCCGGCCGACCAACGGACCTCCAACAACAAATCCAGATGCGGATCCGTTACCGCCGCTGGAGTCGCCACCCGCAACACCGGCAAGGCACCGCCCCGATCGACCTCCAGGGTCAGTGTCTCGATGATCGGGCGGCGTACCAAACGCAGAAGCTGATAGGCCTCGGCCGAGGCATTGGCCGGGCGAAGCTGCTCCAGTTCGGCATCGGTATAGGCCGTAATCGGGATCAGCGCGCGTAACGGCTCACCCAGCGCCGAGTCAATCTGAATACGCCCCAGTTCCAGGGCCCGCGCCGGCCATGCCCACGCCGCCGCCAGAAAGGCCAGGACCAGAAAGAGGGCGCGGGGTGTGCGCACAGCGAATTCAGGCTTCGAGCAGAATGCGCAACATACGCCGCAACGGCTCGGCTGCGCCCCACAGCAACTGGTCGCCCACCGTGAAGGCGCTCAAATACTGCGGCCCCATGGTCAGTTTGCGCATGCGCCCCACCGGCACCGTCAGCGTCCCGGTCACGGCCGCGGGAGTCAGTTGCTCCATGGTGATCTGGCGGTCGTTGGGAACCACCTTCACCCAGTCGTTATGCGCCGCAATGATGCCGTGAATCTCATCCAGCGGCACATCCTGGGTCAGCTTGATGGTCAACGCCTGCGAGTGGCAGCGCATGGCGCCCACGCGCACGCAGAGGCCGTCGATCGGAATCTGCTGATCGGAACGACCAAGGATCTTGTTGGCCTCAACCTGGGCCTTCCATTCTTCCTTGGATTGGCCCGATTCCAGCTGCACATCAATCCACGGGATCAGGCTGGCGGCCAGCGGCACCGGCCAGGCATCGAGCGGATAACGGTCAGAACGCAGGAAGTCGGTGACCTTCCGGTCGATCTCCAAAATCGCGGAGGCCGGATCGTCGAGCAGTGGCTTGACCTCGGCGTTCACCGCGCCCATCTGTTGCAGCAACTCGCGCATGTTGCGCGCCCCGGCGCCCGAGGCCGCCTGATAGGTTTGCGGCGCAACCCACTCAATCAGACCTTTCTCAAACAGGCCGCCAATGGCCATGAGCATCAGTGACACCGTGCAGTTACCACCGACGAAGGTCTTCACCCCCTTGGCAATGCCGTCCTGAATGACCTTCTTGTTGACCGGATCAAGGATGATGATGGCGTCATCTTTCATGCGCAGCGTCGATGCAGCATCAATCCAGTAGCCCTTCCAGCCAGAGGCCATCAGCTGCGGATAGACCTCTTTGGTGTAATCACCGCCCTGGCAGGTAATGATGATATCCATCGCCGAAAGCTCGGCGATGCTGTTGGCATCCTTCAGCGGCGGCACCTCTTTGCCAATATTCGGGCCCTTGCCGCCAACATTTGAGGTGGTAAAGAACACCGGCTCGATGTGCGCAAAATCATTCTCTGCCTGCATGCGGCCCATGAGCACCGAGCCCACCATACCGCGCCAACCAATCAGACCTACTTTTTTCATCTCTCAATTTCCTTTGAATTACAGCGCCGAAACCACGGCATCACCCATCGCCGAGCAGGATGTCTTTTGCGTGCCCTCGGTCCAGATATCAGCGGTACGATAGCCCGCAGCGATGACCTTCTTCACCGCATTATCAATGCGGTTAAAGCTGGCCTCATCGTTGAAAGTGTATTTGAACATCATTGCCACCGACAAAATGGTGGCCAGCGGATTGGCCACATCCTTGCCCGCAATATCCGGCGCCGAGCCGTGGCTGGGCTCGTACATGCCCTTGTTGTTCGCGTCCAGCGAGGCCGACGGCAGCATCCCAATCGAACCGGTCAGCATCGACGCCTCGTCGGACAAAATATCACCGAAGATGTTGCCGGTGACCATGACATCAAACTGTTTCGGTGCGCGCACCAGTTGCATGGCCGCGTTGTCCACATACATATGACTCAGTTCGACCTCCGGATATTCCTTGGCCAACTCGATCATCACCTGCCGCCACAACTCGGTCGTCTCCAGCACATTGGCCTTGTCAACCGAGCAGACCTTTTTGTTCCGCTTCATGGCGATATCGAAGGCCACGCGACCGATGCGGCGAATCTCGGATTCGTTGTAACGCATGGTGTTGATGCCCTCGCGCTCGCCATTCTCCAGGGTCGAGATGCCGCGCGGCTGACCAAAATAGATGTCGCCGGTCAGCTCGCGCACGATCATCAGGTCCAGACCCGACACCACCTCGGGCTTCAGGGTCGAGGCGGAGGCGAGTTCCGGATAAAGCAGCGCCGGACGCAGGTTGGCGAACAGATTCAGCCCCTTGCGGATGCGCAGCAGGCCGCGCTCCGGACGCTGGTCACGCGGCAAGGTGTCGTATTTCCAGTCGCCGACCGCACCCAGCAACACCGCGTCAGCCTCCTGCGACAGCTTCAGCGTCGCCTCCGGCAACGGATCGCCCGCCGCCTCATAGCCCGCACCGCCGATGGGCGCATATTCCATCTCGATCTTCAGGCCGTCGGCCTTCAAGCGATCCAATACCTTGACCGCCTGAGCGACGATCTCCGGACCAATGCCGTCACCCGGCAAGACTGCGATTTTCATTCTAACTTCCTTATACAAATAACCAGGGGGTCACCTGACGACGCGCATTCTCATACTCACAAATCGCATCGGTAAATTGCAGGGTAATGCCAATGTCATCCAGACCGTTGAGCAAACGGTGCCGCCGCTCGGCATCCACATCGAAGGAAAACACCTCGCCGCTCGGCGTGGTCACGGTTTGTGCAGCGAGATCAATCTGTAACTTGTAGCCCTCAGTCGCTACCGTTTCAGCAAATAGCTTATCAACAACTTCCGCATCAAGAACAATGGGTAACAATCCATTCTTAAAGCAGTTGTTGTAGAAAATGTCCGCAAAGGATGGGGCGATGATGGCGCGAAAACCGTAGTCTTCCAGGGCCCAGGGCGCGTGCTCGCGACTGGAACCGCAACCGAAATTTTCCCGCGCCAGGAGCACGGCCGCACCCTGGTAACGCGGCTGATTCAACACAAAATCAGGATTCAGCGGACGCTGGCTACAGTCCTGTCCCGGCTCACCATGATCGAGGTAACGCCACTCGTCAAAGGCATTGGGACCAAAGCCTGAACGCTTGATTGATTTCAAGAACTGCTTGGGGATGATGGCATCGGTATCCACATTGGCGCGATCCAGGGGAGAAACCAATCCATCAATAGAAACAAAAGGTTGCATAGCGTTATTTGAGAATAAACTGCAGCGCCACCGCGCCCACGATAACAATGACGATCACCTTGACGACGACCAGAATGGCGAGCTTTTTAGCATCCATCACGACATCTCACGAATATCAACAAAATGCCCACGAATACCGGCGGCGGCGGCCATCGCCGGCGACACCAAATGGGTGCGACCGCCCTGCCCCTGGCGACCCTCGAAGTTGCGATTCGAGGTCGAGGCGCAACGCTCACCCGGATCCAGACGATCCGCATTCATCGCCAGACACATCGAACAGCCCGGCTCACGCCATTCAAACCCGGCCGCGACAAAAATCTTGTCCAGCCCCTCGGCCTCGGCCTGGGCCTTGACCAGACCCGAACCCGGCACCACCAACGCCTGTTTCACGCTGGCCGCCTTCTGACGCCCCCGCACCACCGAGGCCGCCTCACGCAGGTCTTCGATGCGCGAATTGGTACAGGAGCCGATGAACACCTTGTCCACGGCGATCTCATCAATCGGTGTACCCGCGCTCAGACCCATGTAGGCCAGCGCCCGTTCCCAGTCGCCCTTTTGCACCGGACTGGCGGCATCGGCCGGATTGGGCACACGGCCATTAATCGCCACCACCATCTCTGGCGAGGTACCCCAAGTCACCTGCGGGGCAATCTCGGCGGCGTTGAGTTGCACCTCGGCATCGAACACCGCGCCGGCATCAGACACCAGGGTGCGCCAGTACGCCACGGCGCGATCCCATTCCGAGCTTGAAGGGGCATAGGTACGGCCGCGCATATAGTCGATGGTCTTGTCATCCGCCGCCACCAGGCCCGCGCGGGCGCCGGCCTCAATCGCCATATTGCACAGCGTCATGCGTCCTTCCATTGACAAGGCACGAATGGTGCTGCCGGCAAACTCAATGGCATACCCCGTGCCGCCCGCCGTACCGATTCGACCGATAATGGCCAGCGCGATGTCCTTGGCGGTCACGCCGACAGGCAAATCCCCGTCCACAGACACCCGCATTGCCTTTGATTTTTTCTGCCACAGGCATTGCGTGGCCATCACATGCTCGACCTCGGAGGTACCGACACCAAAGGCCAGCGCCGCAAACGCGCCGTGCGTAGAGGTGTGCGAATCGCCGCACACCAGGGTCACGCCCGGCTGGGTAAAGCCTTGTTCGGGGCCGATGACATGCACGATGCCCTGACGGCGATCATTCATCTGAAACTCCGTCAGGCCAAAGGTCTTGCAATTGGCATCCAAAGTCTCTACCTGCAAGCGCGACACGGCATCGACAATGCCAGCGGCGCGATCCGTGGTCGGCACATTATGGTCCGGGGTCGCCAGAATGCTGCCCACATGGCGCGGCGAACGGCCCGCCAGCGCCAAACCCTCAAAGGCCTGCGGGCTCGTCACCTCGTGCACCAATTGGCGGTCGATATACAACAGAGTCATGCCGTTGGGCTCGACATGCACCACATGGGCATTCCAGAGCTTGTCGTAGAGGCTTAATGCAGACATTG
>VGVU01000058.1 GCA_016873905.1 Betaproteobacteria bacterium
AGCTTCAAGCAACACTACAAGTCTGATCGCCTCAACGAATGGACCCGCAAGACCCTGCAATTGCGCCGCGAGGCCGATGCCTGGCGCATCGTTGACGAGCGCTAAGCGCGGACCGATGCGAATACCGCACCTCGCCCTCTGCGCCCTGCTTCTCGGCCCGGGTCTATCTATCGCTGCACCAACCCCCAGCCTGACCCAGGCCCAGGCCCTGACCCCGCTTCCGGATCAGCTTCTGGCCCAGGCCCTGCAAGCGGTGCGTGAGCAGCGCCTGGCCGATGCCGAGACCGACATCAACCGGCTGCTCAAGCTCCAACCGGATTTCCGCCTGGCCCAACTCATTCGCGGCGACATCCTGCTGGCCCGGAGCCGACCGCTCGCCCGTCTTGGCGCAGTGGATGAAAAACGGGCCTCCAAGGACAAGCTGGACGACCTGCGCGACGAGGCCCGGGCGCGCCTGCAACGCCACCTCCATCACCCCGACCCGCGCCTGTTGCCCGCCACCATTCTGCAGATCAGCCCCGCGCAGCCCTTTGTCCTCCTGGCTGATGCCGCCCAATCCCGCCTCTATCTCTTTGAAAACATCTCCGGCGAGCCCCGCCTGCTGCGTGACTATTACCTCAGCATCGGTCGCTTGGGCATCGAGAAGCGTCGTGAGGGCGACAAAAAAACGCCACTGGGCGTCTATCGCATCACGGCTCACCTGCCCGATCAGCGCTTGACCGATTTTTACGGCGCCGGCGCCTTCCCGCTGAACTATCCCAACGCCTGGGATCGCATCCAGGGCCGCACCGGCCACGGTATCTGGCTGCACGGCGTGCCCTCCGATACCTACAGCCGCGCCCCGAATTCCAGTGACGGGTGTCTGGTCGTCACCAATCCGGATCTCATTGAACTGCGCCGTTTCGTCCAGATTGGCCAGACCCCAGTCATTATCGCCGGAGAGGTCGAGTGGCTGGAACGCTCGGCGTGGGCGACCCAACGCAAAGCGATCCTTGCCGCCTTCCAGAAAACAGCGCGCAAAACCAATTTGAACCATGCCAGCCTGTTTCTCGATCCCAAAGAACGCCTGGCTACCCTGGACTTACCCGCTCGCAACGGCCCACCCGATACCCTGTATCTGCATCGGCAAAAAGGCCGCTGGCATCTGGTGACGCCGAACCATGGCCAGTCACACCAGAACCTGGCCCGAAACGACCACTAATTTCACCCTACCCAGCAAAGGAAGCTACGGCATGATCACCCTGCACACCAATCACGGCGCCATCACCCTCGAACTCGATGCCGAAAAGGCCCCCGATACGGCGGCCAACTTCACCCAGTATGCGAAAGACGGCTTCTATGACGGCACCATCTTCCATCGCGTCATCAAGGGCTTCATGATCCAGGGCGGCGGCTTCACCGAAGACATGCGCCAGAAGGCGACCCGTGCCGAGATCCAGAACGAGGCCAGCAACGGCCTGAAAAACGCCAAATACACCATCGCCATGGCCCGCACCCCGGACCCGCACTCGGCCTCCAGCCAGTTCTTTATCAACCTCGTCGACAACGACTTCCTCAACTTCCGCGCCGCCAATGCCCAAGGCTACGGCTATTGCGTCTTCGGAAAGGTCACGGCCGGCAGCGAGATCGTCGACAAGATCGGCCAGGTACGCACCGGCAATCGCGCCGGCCATCAGGATGTCCCGCTCGAAGCAGTCATCATCGAACGCGTCGAGGTCGCCTGATCGGGCTGGCGGCGATGCAACCCCCAACCCTGTTCATCGCTGACCTGCACCTCACCCCGGAAAGGCCGCAGATCAATGCGGCCTTTTTTGCCTTCCTCGCCGGCCCAGCGACCCGGGCGCAGGCCCTGTACATCCTCGGCGATTTTTTTGAGACCTGGGTCGGTGACGATGACCTGACCGATCCGCTCCATGCCGAGGTCGCCAGCGCACTCAAACACCTGACCACCAACGGCGTGCCGGTCTTCCTGATGCATGGCAATCGCGACTTTCTGCTCGCTGAGGACTTCTGCAAGGCCAGCGGCGCGACCCTGATCAGCGACCCCACCCTCATCAAGCTCCACGGCGAGGACACCCTGCTGATGCACGGCGACACCCTCTGTAGCGAGGATGTCGCCTATCAGGCCTTCCGCACCCAGACGCGCGACCCCAACTGGCAACGCACCTTTCTGGCTAAACCCCTGGCTGAACGCCACGCCCTCGCCTGCGCCCTGCGGACCCAAAGTGAACAAACCAAGGCCGACAAGACGGCGGAGATCATGGATGTCCACCCCGAGGCCGTCACCCAGGCCCTGCGCCAATCCGGTTGCCGCCGCCTGATCCATGGCCACACCCACCGCCCCGCCGGCCACCACCTGGAGATCGACGGTCAGCGTGCCGAACGCTGGGTTCTTCCCGCCTGGTATGGGGGTGCGTGCTGGCTCGCGTGCGATGCCTCGGGCTGCCAATTCACCCGTCTGAGCGCACCCGTCTGAGCGCACCCGTCTGAGCGCCGAGACTTAGGCCCGCGACTCCAGCGCCTCCCAGCGCTCCATCATCTCCAGCAGTTGCAGCTCAATGGCGTCACAACGGGCCTGCAAGGTCTGCACGCGTTGCGGTTCCTTGCGGTAGAGGTCGGGGTCCTGCAGGCTGCGCTGATGACTGGCCAATTCGTCCTCCAGGGCCGCCATCTGGTCAGGGAGGGTCTCCAATTCACGCTTTTCCTTGAAGCTCAGTCCGCTCCGCCCCGCCTTGGCGACCGCAACGGGTGCGGCGGCAACCACAGGCGACGGCACCGGGGTCGTCTTGGCGGCAAGGCTGCGCTGCTCGCTGTTGCGCCGGTAAGCCGCCCAGTCGCTGTAGCCGCCCACCAGTTCAGTCACCTGCCCCTCGCCATCAAAGCCCAGCACGGAGGTGACCACATTATCAAGAAAGGCGCGGTCATGGCTGACCAGAAAGACCGTCCCGCTGTAGTCCTGGAGCAGGGATTCGAGCATCTCCAGGGTCTCGATATCGAGGTCGTTGGTGGGCTCGTCAAGAACCAGCACATTGGCGGGGCGGGCGAAGAGACGCGCCAGAAGCAGGCGATTGCGTTCGCCACCCGAGAGGGTGCGCACCGGAGAACGCGCGCGTTCGGGAGAGAACAGGAATTCCTCAAGATAGCCAATCACATGGCGTTTCTGACCCTGAATCTCGACCGTGTCGCTGCCCGGGCTGATGGTATCAATCAGGGTGGCATCCTCGTCGAGGGCGGCACGGAACTGATCAAAATAGGCGATCTGCAGGTTTGTGCCTTGACGGATGCGGCCCGAATCAGGGGCGATCTGACCCAGAATAAGCCGCAGCAGGGTGGTCTTGCCGGCCCCATTCGGGCCGATCAGACCGATGCGGTCACCGCGCTGGACACGCAGGCTGAGGTCGCGGATCAGGACGCGGCTGTCATAGGCGAGACTCACATGCTCCAGCTCGGCCACCAGCTTTCCGGAGCGTTCGCCGGTATCAAGGTTGAGGCTGACGCGCCCCATCGATTCACGACGGGCCGCGCGCTGCACACGCAAGGCCTCCAGACGGCGCACCCGGCCCTCGTTGCGCGTCCGCCGTGCCTCGATACCCTTGCGAATCCAGACCTCTTCCTCTTTCCAGAACTTGTCGAAACGGGCATTGTGCCGCGCCTCGACCTCCAGTTGCGCGGCCTTGTACTGCTGCCAGGCGGTGTAATTTCCTTCAAATCCGGTGAACTGGCCACGATCAAGCTCGATAATGCGGCTTCCAACCCGATCGAGAAACTGTCGGTCATGGGTGATAAACAACAAGGCGCCCGAAAATCCAAGCAGCAAGGTCTCCAGCCAGGTGATGAGTTCCAGATCGAGGTGATTGGTCGGTTCATCGAGCAGCAACAGCGTGGGTTCCGAGACCAGGGCGCGCGCCAGCGCCACGCGCTTTTTCCAGCCACCCGACAACTGATCCACCGGCGTGTCGGCGGACAGCTTGAGGGTGGACAAGGTTGTCTCCACCAGGGAATTAAAGCGCCAGCCGTCCTGATCCTCCAACTCGCCCTGCAACTGTTGCAGGCGCCCCAACAAGCCCTCGCTCTCCTCCGCCGGGTGGGTCTCCAGTTCATGGGTGACGGCGTGATAGGCCGCAATCAGATCGCGCACGGAACCCAGGCCCTCCGCCACGGCCTCAAAAACGGTGTGCCCGGGCACAAATTTCGGCTCCTGCGGGACATAGGCCACGCGCGCCGTGGGCGCGATCCAGCACTGTCCGTCATCCAGGGGCTGCAGCCCGGCGAGGACCTTGAGGAGCGACGACTTGCCGGTACCGTTACGGCCAATAAGCCCCACCCGCTCCCCCGCCGCCAGAACCAGCTCAGCGCCGTCGAGCAAGGGGTGATGACCGAACGCCAGTTGGGCGTTCTTGAGGATGACTTCGGGCATTAGTTCGGCACCCCAAAGAGGCGTTTGAAGTTCTCGGTCGTCACCCGATCGACCTCGGCCAGATCAATCCCCCTGAGATGCGCAATGGCCTCGGCCACATGACGCACGAAGGCCGGTTCGTTGCGGCGACCGCGATGGGGAACCGGGGCGAGGTAAGGCGCATCGGTCTCGATCAGGATTCGCTCCAAGGGCAGGGACTGCGCCACGGCCTGGATCTCGCGGGCGTTCTTGAAAGTCAGGATGCCGGAGAAAGAAATATAGAAACCCAACCCAACCGCCGCCTCGGCCACGGCCAATGATTCCGTAAAACAGTGCATCACCCCGCCACAACGCTGGGCCCCTTCCTCGCGGAGGATGGCGAGGGTGTCCTCAGAGGCATTCCGGGTATGCACAATCAGGGGCTTACCCGTCGCCACCGCCGCACGGATATGGGTGCGAAAGCGGGCCCGTTGCCAGTCCACCGCCGCACGCTCGAGCCGGTAATAATCCAGGCCAGTCTCGCCGATGGCCACCACCCGGGGGTGTCCGGCCAGCGCAACCAGGCGTTCAACGCTGGGTTCCTCGCAGTCCTCATAATCAGGATGCACACCGACACTGGCGTACAACGCGGGGTGCGCCTCAGCCAAGGCCAAGACCTGCGGAAAGTGCTCCAGATCGACGCTGATGCACAGGGCATGGTTCACCCCAGCCTCGGTCATTCGGGCCAGAAGGGGCGTTATGCCCTCGTCCTGATAGGCCTCAAAATCCAGATGGCAATGCGAGTCAATCATGAGGACACCCGGAAACAGTCCATGTAATCCATAAACCAGCCCTCCATCACCAGCGTGGCGTTGAGGGGATGGGTGAGTATGCGTGCATCGCTATCCAAGCGTGACTGCAAGGCAAACAAACGGGCCAGATCGGCCCGCGCCGCCAGGCGCTGAAGGTCTGCGTGATGCGTCGAAAAGAAATGAACCTGTCCGGTCAGAGCCTGGCTGATCAGGTCATGCAGCCAACGCCGCAACCAGCCATGCGTTTCAATCAGGAATTCCTTGGCCGCGGCCAGGTCCAGCAGGGCCTCCGGCCGCACCCCAGCCAACGCCGTCAGACAACGGGCCCTGCGGTCACTGCGTGCCGCATCGCCATGGAGGGCCAGGGCCAGCAACGGCGCCCCGCCGGCCTCGTCCAGCAAGTTGGCCGCCTGATCCGCGGGAACGGATTGCGCCGCCAACCAATCCAGGGCCTCGCTCCGTGAGGGAATGGGCATGGCCACTTGCTGGCAACGCGAGCGCACCGTGGCCGGCAATCGGCGCGGATGGTGCGAGATCAGAATCAACAGGGAGCGCGGCGGCGGTTCTTCCAGGGTCTTCAGGAGCCCATTCGCCGCGGCCGTATTCAGCCGCTCGGCCGGGGCAATCACGGCCATGCGCCAACCGCGCTGATGCGCCGTCAGGGCGAAGAAATCGACCAGATCACGCACCTGCTCAATGCGAATCTCCGGACGCTGCTTGCCGGTCTCCTCATCCACCTCCGGTTCGATCCGGTGCAGGTCCGGGTGTGTGCCTTGAGCGAACCAATGGCAACCCTGACACTGGCCACACGGCTCACCGTCCGAGCCCGGCGTGGCACACAAGAGGCGATGCGCAATCGCCATGGCAAAGGACTGCTTGCCGATTCCCGGCGGCCCCGAGAGCAAAAGGGCGTGCGGCAGACGCGCCGGATCCTGCAGCAGGCGTTGTCTTAGCGCCCGATTCCAGTCATGCATCAGAGCGCCACCACGAGACGAGCAACCTGCGCCGCCACGGCCTCAACCCCCAGACTGCCATCAAGGACGCGAATACGCTGCGGGAAGCGGGCCGCCCGCGCCAGATAAGCAGCCCGGACACGCCCATGGAAGGCCATCTTCTCGCGCTCAAAACGGTCAGCCTCACCGCGGCCTTGCATGCGAGCCTGCGCCACGGCCTCGGGCAGATCAAACAGCAAGGTCAGATCCGGTTGCAGATCCCCATGCACCCAAGTCTCCAGTTGCTCCAGGCGTTCCAGGGCAATGCCGCGCCCACCGCCCTGATAGGCGAAGCTGGCATCGGTAAAACGATCCGAGATCACGACCTCACCGCGTGCCAGAGCGGGTCGGATAACCTGCGCAAGGTGCTCACAGCGGGCGGCAAACATGACCAGCGCCTCGGTCTCGGGATGCATGGCCTCGCTCAGTACCAGGGCGCGCAGATGCTCCCCCAGCGGCGTGCCGCCCGGTTCACGGGTCATCACGACCGCCCGCCCCTGCGCCTTGAAATGGCTTTCGAGCCAGGCCAGATGCGTACTTTTTCCGGCGCCGTCGAGGCCTTCCAGGGTGATAAACAGACCCTTCATCGTGGGCTCCTCTGTTTCGATGCGGGGCGAATTTGATACTGCACGACGGCTCGGTTATGTTCGCTCAGCGTGGTGGAAAACTGGTGCGTCCCGTCGCCCCGAGCCACAAAATACAGCGCCTTGTCTGCCGCCGGATGCAGCGCCGCCTCAATGGCCGCCGCGCCCGGCATCGCGATGGGCGTTGGCGGCAGGCCACGCCGGGTATAGGTATTGTACGGAGTGTCGGCCTTGAGATCAGCCCGCCGCAGATTGCCGTCAAAGCGCTTACCCAAACCGTAAATGACGGTCGGATCGGTCTGTAGCGGCATCCCGATGCGCAGGCGATTAACGAACACTGCCGCGATCCGGGCGCGTTCCTCCCCGGAACCCGTCTCCTTTTCGACGATGGAGGCCATGATCAAGGCCTCGTAGGGGGTGCGGTACGGCAGGTTGGGGGCGCGTTTCTCCCACGCCGCAGCCAGGCGGGTTTGCATGGCCTCAGCGGCCTGGCGCATGACTTCGAGATCCGAGGCACCGGCATCGACAAAATAGGTGTCCGGAAACAAAAGACCTTCCAGATGCGGGGTGGATGGCCCACCCAGGCGGCGCGCCAATTCCGCCTCAGACAGGGCCGCACTGTCGTGCACCAGATAAGTCTCGCGGCCAAGGCTGGCACGCACCTCGCGCAGATTCCAGCCCTCGATCAGGGTCAGTTTGGCACGCAAGCAATCGCCCTGCGCCATGCGGGTCAGCAAGGTGTAGGGGCTGCTGGGGTGTTCAACCCGGTAAATGCCGGGTTTGATGCGTGCTGCTGCGCCGCTCAAACGCCCATAGACAGCCATCAGCCACGGCTGTGCCAGGCCATGCTGCGCCGCCAGTTCGCGACTGACGCTGGAGAGCGACTGGCCCGGGCGCACGGTAAATTCATAGGGCAGAGCCCCACCCTCCGGCGGCTGCAGAAAAACCCATCCAGCCCAGCCCAGAAAACCTATCAACGCCCAGAGCGCGAGTCGTATCAAGCGGCCCACAAGGCCTCCCGCAAGCAGTCAAAGGCAGGATGCTGCGCCCACACGCGTCCATCCAGCGCGGACACCCAGCGCAGGCCGCGTACGCTGTTGCACAGCAAAACCGCCTCTGCGCTATCCAGATCAGAGCGGAGCAGATCAGCCACCGTCACGGCATACCCAAGGGACGGCGCTCGCGCCATGAGGCGCTCACGGGCCACACCCGCCACCCCACAGCGATCAAG
>VGVU01000059.1 GCA_016873905.1 Betaproteobacteria bacterium
CACAGCGCCTGGCCCATCTCACCCAGCGCCTGACGGCCCGCCGAGAGGCGCACATGCGAGGTCGGCATGGTAATGCGGGCGGCGGCGATGGTGCGCACCATCTCCATCGGATCAATCTGTTGTTCGGCCATCGGCGTACCGGGAATAGGCACCAGCATGTTGACCGGTACCGACTCCGGCGCGGGATTGAGGGTGGCCAGTTGGGTAATCATCCCGGCGCGGATTCGGCGATCCTCACCCATACCGATGATGCCGCCGCAACACACCGAAATGCCCGCCTCGCGCACCTGCCTCAAGGTGTCGAGACGATCTTCATAGCGGTGCGTGGTGACGACCTGTTCGTAATATTCCGGCGCCGTATCAAGGTTGTGGTTGTAGTAATCCAGCCCTGCCTCCTTCAGCCGTTCAGCCTGGCCGGGCTTCAACATGCCGAGCGTCACGCAGGTTTCCATACCCAACGCCTTCACCCCGCGGACCATGGCCTCGACCTTGTCGAGATCGGCATCCTTGGGGCTGCGCCAGGCGGCACCCATGCAAAAACGCGTGGCACCGCCCTCCTTGGCCGCGCGGGCATTGGTAAGCACCTCGTCCACCTCGGCCAGGCGCTGGCGCTCCAGCCCGGTGTCGTGACGCGCCGATTGTGAGCAATAACCGCAATCTTCCGAACAGCCCCCGGTCTTGATCGACATCAGGGTCGAAAGCTGCACCGCGTTGGGATCAAAGTTCGCCCGATGCACGCCCTGAGCGCGATAAATCAGGTCCGCCAGCGGCAGTTCAAACAATTCCAATACGGTCTCTACCGTCCATTTAGCCATGCTGTTCAACTCCCACTTCCACATCAACCCAGTCCTCACGACCGGCCTTGATCACATCCCATGCCGCCCACGGCACGAGCGCCACGACAGCGATACCCAGTACCGTCACCCAGCCGCCGAGCTGTTGTGCGATATCGTTTGAAAAAATGGTCAGAAAACCGACCAGCGCGTAATAGCGGTAACCGGCCCATTTGTTGTAATGCCGCACCCGCAAGTCGGGGTGGTGTGCGATCATGGCGTAAACAAAGATCGACGCGGCCAACCACAACATGATCGGCGGCAACGCCATCGCAAAGGGCAGGAAAGGCATCTTGGCCGGCGCAATTGACTCGCCCAGAACAAACAGGCAGAAAGACAACAGGGTCGAACCAATGGCCAGCAAATTAAACAAGCGCGCCTGCCGACGACAGGACGCGGCAGTCAGGGTACGGGGGCTGGACACGGGAAGGTTGTTTGGTCGATAAAACGCTTGAGATGGTATGTAACCCGGGAGGATCTTGTCAAATCCGCTCTCAGAAATGCTGAACAAGTGCGTAAATAGTGTGCAGTCCCGGCTGCCGCAGGCGTGCGCGCTTTGCGGTGCACGCGCCATTGGCGCCGCGCTCTGCCCCGGCTGCCTGGCCGATCTTCCCTGGCTTCCCCCGGCGCACTGTCCACAGTGCGCACGCCCGACACCCGAGGGCGCACTCTGCGGCCATTGCCTGCACGATCCGCCCGCCTTCGTCCGCACCCGGGCCTGCCTCCTGTACGGGCCGCCGCTCGACGGTCTCATCCAGCAATTCAAATATGGCAAGGACATTCACCTGGCGCACTTCTTCGCCACCCGCCTTGCCCCGCACCTGGCGAACACGCGCGCCGAGCTGATCTTGCCCATGCCGCTGCATCCGGAACGGATCGGCGAACGGGGCTTTAACCAGGCCGTCGAGATCGCCCGACCCTTGGCGAGACATCTGGGGCTGCCCCTTCTGATCAACGCCGCGCAACGGCAGCGCAACACCCCAGCGCAGGCGGGGCTGGATCATGACGCACGGCTTAAAAACATCAAAGGGGCATTTACCTGCGATGCCCGCGTGGCCGGCAAGCGCGTCGCCCTGTTCGACGATGTGATGACGACCGGCGCCAGTCTCAACGAACTCGCGCGCACCGTGCTGGCGGCGGGTGCGGTGGAGGTAGAGGCCTGGGTGGTGGCGCGAACGCCATGAGGCAAGGGTCGTGTTACTGCCCGGCGTAGTGAATCTCAAACAGGCGGCGGTGTTCGGTGATGGCGTAACGGTCCGTCATTCCCGCGATGTAATCGGCCACGGCGCGTTCCAGACCGTGCTCGGCGCGCCCCTGAAACTCGGGTGGCAACAGGCGCGGATTGCCGGTAAAGGCGTTAAACAGCTCGCGGACGATGCGGCTGGCCTTTTCCATCATGCGCACCACCTTGTAATGGCGATACAGATTGGCGTGCAAGAAACGCTTGAGCGCCCGATTGTCTTCACGCATCGGCGCTGAAAAGGCGGCGATGGGCGGACAGGCACGCAAAGCGTCGGCACTGTCCGGTTTATGCTCCGCGAGGTGAAGGCGGGTCTGCGTGAGGAGATCTCCCACCTGTGCGTTAATCATGCGCCGCACGGTTTCGTGAATCAGGCGACGGTCGTTGAGGCCTGGATAACGGGCGCGCACCTCATCCAGATGACGCCGAAAAAGCGCAATCTCTTCGAGTTGTTCGAGGGTGATAAAACCCGAGCGCAGGCCGTCATCGACATCGTGGTTGTTGTAGGCGATCTCATCGGCCAGGTTGGTGAGCTGGGCCTCCAGCGACGGCTGACCGCCCTGCAAAAAACGCAGGCCAATATCGCCCAGCCTCTCGGCGTTCTTTTTCGAGCAATGTTTGAGGATGCCCTCGCGCGCCTCGAAGGTCAGATTCAGGCCGGAAAACTCGGCATACTTCTGCTCCAGATGATCGACCGTGCGCAGGGATTGCAGGTTATGTTCAAAACCGCCGTGTTCGCGCATGCAATCGTTCAGCGCCTCCTGACCGACATGACCGAAGGGCGTGTGGCCGAGATCGTGCGCCAGGGCGATGGTCTCCACCAGATCCTCGTCCACCGTCAGCACCCGCGCCAGGGTGCGGCCAATCTGCGCCACCTCCAGGCTGTGCGTCAGCCGGGTGCGAAACAGGTCGCCTTCGTGATTGATGAAGACCTGGGTCTTGTATTCCAGCCGCCGAAAGGCCGTGGAATGGATGATGCGATCGCGGTCGCGCTGAAATTCGCTGCGCGGCGTAGCCGGTGGCTCCGAGTGCCGACGCCCGCGCGTGCGGTCGCTGTGACAGGCGTAAGGAGCGAGGGCGGTCACCACAGCCCTCAAGCCACCGCCTCGGTCAGGGTCTGCTGCAACAGATCCGCCGGCGCTTCACTGACAAAGGCGTTACCGATGCCGCGCAGCAGCACAAAGCGCAGCTTGCCGCCCTCGACCTTTTTGTCCACGCCCATGTGGCGCAGGTATTCATCGGCCCCCAGATTGGGGGCTTTAACGGGCAAATGCGCCTGCTGAAACAAGGCCTCGGCACGGTGGCAATCCGCCTGCTTAACCAGGCCCATGCGTCGTGACAAATCGGCGGCCAGCATCGTCCCGGCGGCCACCGCCTCGCCATGCAGCCACACGCCGTAGCCCATGCCGGCCTCGATGGCGTGGCCGAAGGTATGGCCGAGATTTAACAATGCACGCAGCCCCGCCTCACGCTCGTCGGCGGCCACCACCCGAGCCTTGTTGGCGCAGGAACGGTAAATCGCCTCGGTCAACGCGGCGGTTTCGCGCTGCATCAGCGGCGCGGTATTCGCTTCCAGCCAGTCGAAAAACTCGGCATCGGTAATCAGACCGTATTTGATCACCTCGGCCATGCCGGCGGACAACTCGCGGTCGGGCAGGGTATTCAGCGTCTTAGTGTCGGCCAGCACCAATTGCGGCTGCCAGAAGGCGCCAATCATGTTCTTGCCGAGCGGGTGGTTGATGCCGGTCTTGCCGCCCACCGAGGAATCGACCTGCGACAACAGCGTGGTCGGCACCTGGATAAACGGTACACCGCGCTGATAACTGGCCGCCGCAAAGCCGGTAATGTCGCCGATCACACCGCCGCCCAAGGCGATCAGCGTGGTCTTGCGCTCGGCGCGATCCGTCAGCAGCGCATCAAAAATCAGGTTCAGCGTTTCCCAGTTTTTGTACGCCTCGCCATCCGGCAGCACCACCGGCGTAACGCGCACGCCGGCAGCCGTCAGCGTTTGTGTGAGCCGCTCGAGATAGAGCGGGCCCACGGTCGTGTTGGTGACAATCACCACGCGCTTTTGCGCCAGATGCGGCAGGATCAGGTCAGCGCGATCGAGCAGGCCGGGGCCGATGTGAATGGGATAGCTGCGAGAGCCAAGGTCAACGGTCAGGGTTTGCATAAGCGTCTGATACGGGATGATTTGCGGCATTATAGCGGGCATGAAGATTGCCACCTGGAATGTGAACTCTCTCAATGTGCGCCTGCCGCAGGTTTTGGACTGGCTAACCGAGGCTGCGCCCGATGTATTGTGCCTGCAGGAAACCAAGATGGAGGACGCCAAGTTCCCGCTGGATGCCCTCCTTGCGGCCGGCTATCAGGCCGTTTATGCGGGCCAGAAGACCTACAACGGCGTCGCCATTCTCAGCCGCACACCCCTGACCGAGGTTCAGGCGGGCATCCCCGGCTTTGACGACGAACAAAGGCGCGTGCTGGCGGCGACGGTGGATGGCACCCGCATCCTCTGCATCTATGTGCCCAATGGCCAGACGGTCGATTCTGATAAATATCAGTATAAATTGCGCTGGCTGCGGGCCTTGCACGCCTGGCTGGCCGATGAGCTCGTGCGGCATCCGCGCCTGGTCATGGTGGGCGATTACAACATCGCCCCGGCGGATGCCGATTGCTACGACCCCGCCGCCTGGCACGAACAGGTGTTGTGCAGCACGCCGGAGCGCGAGGCATTCTTTGGGCTGCTGGCGCTGGGGCTGTCGGATTGCTTCCGCCGTTTTACGCAGCCGGAAAAAAGCTATTCGTGGTGGGACTACCGCCAAGGCGGTTTCCGCCGCAACCTTGGGATGCGCATCGACCACATCCTCGCCTCAGCCGCGCTGGCCGAAGGCTGTCAGGGCTGCCACATCGACACCGGGCCGCGCCGCAATGAGCGCCCCTCAGACCACACGCCGGTGCTTGCAACTTTTTGTTGACTCCATGCTTGCAATCCACACATTTAGTTTTATTATGTCGGCGACGCACAATATGTAGCGTTTATTCTCACACACCGACAGGAGACGAATCATGCAGGAAGCGCTATTCCCCGAACTGACCGCTCAGGACATTTCCGGCGAGGTCTTGCTCGAAAAATATGCCAAGGGCGACGAGCAAAGTGTTCAGGATGTGCGCCGCCGCGTGGCCCGTGCCCTGGCGGGTGCCGAGCGCCCGGAGGCTCAGGAATACTGGGAGCGGCGTTACTTTCACGCCATGGAATCGGGCTTCATTCCTGCCGGCCGGATCAACTCCGCGGCCGGCACAGACCTGCAGGCCACGCTGATCAACTGCTTCGTGCAACCGGTAGGCGATGCCATCTCCGGTCAATCGGAAGGCAAGCCGGGCATCTATGTCGCCCTCGAAGACGCCGCCGAAACCATGCGTCGCGGCGGTGGGGTCGGCTATGACTTCTCCACCATTCGCCCCAAGGGGGCCTTGGTCAAGGGCACGCAATCCCGCGCCTCAGGCCCGGTGTCGTACATGCGTGTCTTTGACCGCTCCTGCGAGACCGTCGAATCGGCCGGTGCCCGGCGCGGCGCCCAAATGGGCGTCTTGCGTTGCGATCACCCTGACATCGAGCAATTCATCCACGCCAAGGACAGCGGCGACCTGCGCAATTTCAACATCTCGGTCGGCGTCACCGACGCCTTCATGCAAGCGGTGGAGGCCAATGCGGACATCGAACTCGCCCACCGCGCCAAACCGGCCGCCGACCTGCTCGCCGCCGGCTCGTACCAACGCAGCGACGGCCAATGGGTGTATCGCAAATTGCCGGCCCGCGAGTTGTGGGGGCAGATCATGCAGGCCACCTACGACCACGCTGAACCGGGCGTCCTGTTTCTGGATCGCATCAATCGCGACAACAACCTGGCCTATTGCGAGACCATCGAGGCGACCAACCCCTGTGGCGAACAGCCGTTACCGCCCTACGGGTGCTGCTGCCTGGGTTCGATCAACCTGGCGCGCTTTGTCGGCTCGCCCTTCAGCGCGCAGGCGCATTTCAATTTCGACGCCTTTTCCGAGGTCATCCAGATCGCCACGCGGGCGCTCGATAATGTCCTCGATCTGACCGCCTGGCCGTTGGAAAAGCAACGCGCCGAGGCCCAATCCAAGCGCCGTGTCGGCCTTGGGTTCACCGGCCTGGGAGATGCGCTGGTCATGCTCAACCTGCGTTACGACACCGCCGAGGCGCGCGCCTTTGCCGGAAAAACGGCCGAATTCATGCGGGACACGGCCTATCGCGCCTCGGTTGAGTTGGCACAGGAGCGCGGCGCCTTCCCGCTCTTCAACGCCGATCTGTATCTGGCCAGCCCCAGTTTCGCCAGCCGCCTTCCGACCGACCTGAAGGACAGCATCCGCCAGCACGGTCTGCGCAACTCGCACCTGCTCTCCATCGCGCCCACCGGCACCATTTCGCTGGCCTTTGCCGACAACGCCAGCAACGGCATCGAGCCCGCGTTCTCGTGGTTCTACACACGCAAAAAACGCATGCCGGACGGCGGCCACAAGGACTATCCGGTCGAAGACCACGCCTGGCGCATGTACAAGGAGATGGGCGGTGACACGGAACACCTGCCCGCCGGCTTCGTCACGGCGCTGGAGATCTCCGCCATGGGCCACATGGAGATGGTGGCCTCCGTTGCGCCCTTCGTCGATTCGGCCATCTCCAAAACCGTCAATGTCCCGGAGGCCTACCCCTTCGCCGAGTTTGAGGATCTCTATCTCGCCGCCTGGAAGGCCGGGCTCAAAGGCATCACCACCTATCGGCCCAACGCCGTGCTGGGCAGCGTGCTGTCGGTTGCGCCGGAAAAGGCCGCGCCGCAGGATTTCTCGACCGGCGATGTCAACCGCCGCATCGAGATCAAGGCCATCCCCGCGCCCGTTCTGGAGAGCCTGAAATGGCCGGGCCGACCCAAGTTGCCGAGTGGCAACCTGGCCTGGAGCTATATGCTGGAATACCCGCAGGGCAGCTTCGCCCTGTTCGTCGGCCACATCCAGAACGGGGATGGCAAGGCCTGGCCTTTTGAGGTCTGGATCAACGGGGCCGAACAACCGCGCGGCCTGGGGGCGCTCGCCAAGACCCTGTCAATGGACATGCGCGCCAACGACCGTGCCTGGCTCAAGCTGAAGCTCGAGACACTTGCCAAGACCCGGGGCGATGACGCCTGCACCCTGCCGTTCCCGCCCGAAGGCGAACCGCGCCAGGTGCCGAGCATGGTCTCAGCCGTAGCGCAACTGGTCCGCTGGCATCTGGAAAATCTCGGCTGCCTGGCGGCTGAAGGCGCCACCCCGGTGCTCGATGCCCTGTTCAGTCTCAAAGAACCGAAAACCGGGACCGATGGCACGCTGTCCTGGACGGTCGATGTCAAAAATCCGCACACCGACGATGACTTCGTCCTCGGCGTGAAAGAAATCACCCTGCCCGACGGTGTCACGCGACCCTATTCGCTGTGGCTGTCCGGCGATTACCCGCGCGCCCTCGATGGCCTGTGCAAGCTGCTGTCGCTCGACATGCGCGTGCTCGACCCCGCCTGGATCGGCATGAAGCTGCGCAAGCTGCTCAACTATCAGGAGCCGCTCGGCGACTTCATGGCCTTTGTGCCTGGCGGCAGCAAGCAGGAAAACTGGCCGTCCACCGTCGCCTATGTCGCCCGCCTCATCATCCACCGCTATGCCATGCTCGGCATCCTCGACGAAGACGGCTTTCCGCTGGTGCAGATGGGCATCCTCGAAAACCCGCGTCCGCACACCGACGGCACCCCCGCACCGGCCCCGGTACTGCGCGGCAAGCACTGCAAGGAATGCGGCAACGCGGCGGTCATCAAGAAGGATGGCTGCGAGTTCTGCACCGCCTGTGGCGCAGTCGGCGC
>VGVU01000060.1 GCA_016873905.1 Betaproteobacteria bacterium
TGGTGAATGAAAAGGCCGAGGCCATATTGAGCTACCCCTTCAGTCAACTGGAGGGTCTGATGCCGGATGAATGGGGGCAGGAGGGCTCGGATTTGCGCAGGTTTGGCGAGGCGATGAAGGCCCATTTTGTGCGCCTGTCGAATGCCCAGGGCCAGGCGGACACGGCACTCAAGGCGGCGGCACAATTCTGGCAGGAGCCCCACTGTAACTATCGGGTGGGCGATGTGAAACATGTGTTGCATGTGCGCGGTGCGCGGATCATCGCCCGTGAGACGCCCGAATACGCCCTGGTTTTCGACGATATTACCCACATGATCAAGGCTCAGGAGGTCGAGGCCTGGAGCGAGGTGGCCCGCCGTCTGGCGCACGAGATCCGGAACCCGCTCTCTCCCATCCTCCTGTCAATCGAGCGTCTGCAGTACCGCTTGGCGGACAAGCTGGATCCGGCGCAGCGCAAGTTGTTGGAGCAGGCCGCCAGTGCCGTTATTCAACAGGTCGACCAGATTCGCAATCTGGTTGATACATTTTCTCAATACGCGCGCATTCCGGCCCCGGCGATTCACCCCCTCGATCTTAATGTCCTGGTCGCGGAGGTGCTGCCCCTCTACGCGGGGCATACGGACCTGCATGCGGAGTTGATGCCGGACCTGCCGCCCGCCGCCGCCGATCGCGGTTTGCTGAACCGGGTGTTGGTCAATTTGTTGAAGAACGCCTTCGAGGCGACCGAGCAGACCCAAGAACCGCGGATTGTTATTCGCACCGGGGTTGTGGACGGGGGCGTCTGTCTCTGTGTTGAGGACAACGGGCCCGGATTTACGGAACGGCAGATGGCTCACCTGTACGAGCCTTATGCGACGACCAAGCCCAAGGGCTCCGGGCTGGGCATGCCCATTGTCAAACGCATTGTGGACGATCATCAGGGCCGCATTGAGGTGCATAATATCGACCCACACGGTGCGGCGATTCGCATTACGCTGCCCCTGATGGAGGAGACAACGCGTGAGTGAAATACTGGTCGTAGATGACGAACCCGGTATCCGGGATGTATTGCAGCAGATCCTTGAGGACGAGGGCTACGATGTGCGCCTGGCCGAAAACGGGGCTCAGGCACGGGCAGCGCTGCAAGAGCGGACACCGGATTTGGTCCTGCTCGACATCTGGATGCCCGATCTCGACGGCCTGACACTGCTCAAGGAATGGGTAACCCAGGGTGGCCTGAAGATGCCGGTGATCATGATGTCCGGACACGGCACGATCAAGCATGCCATGGAGGCCACCCGTCTGGGGGCCTTTGATTTTCTGGAGAAACCCATCTCTTTCAAACCGTTGTTGGAGGCCGTTGGGCGGGCCATGGCGGTGGGCATCCTGCCGCCCCCTTTGCCGGAAAGACTCGCAGGGTTGGGGAGTGGTGAGGTCATTACCGATTTGGCCCGGCGTTTGCGCCAGGCCGCAACCGAGGCGCCCCTGTTTCTGGCCGCTGAACCGGGCGCCGGGAGTCAGGCCTGCGCGCGTTTTCTGCATGTGGAGGGAACGCCCTGGCATGCCCCGACGGATCTGCAAACCCTGTCCGAGAGCCCCATGGATTGGTTGCAGGCCGCCAAGGGCGGGCTGCTGTTTTTGGCGGAAATTGGAACCCTGACCCCGATGCAGCAGAAGGGGCTCCAACTGATTCTTGCCCGGCGGAGCGAATTTGGCGTGCGCCTGGTGTGTTCGAGCCGTGAAAATCTGGCCGTCAAGGAGGGCTATTCACGCGAGATCTATCACGCCATGACCGAGTCGGCCCTGCGGGTGCCGCCGCTACGCGACCATCGCGAAGATATTCCCGAACTGGCGCAGGCGGCGCTGGAGGGCTCCGTGTTACGCCACGGCCTGGAGGCCAAGCGGTTCTCCGAGGACGCCTTAAAGACCCTGGCTGGGCAGAATTGGCCCGGAAATCTGGACGAGCTGGCGAGCGTTGTCGATGAACTGGCCACGACGAGTACGACGCCCACGATCGAGCAGAGCGAGGTCGAGGCGCGTTTGGGCATCATCAAGCCCGTGGTGCCCGTCGTGGCGGTGAGCCATGAGGTCGACAATCTGTTGGCCTTGCCGCTCAAGGATGCGCGCGACGCCTTTGAGCGTCTGTATCTGGAGGCCCTGCTCAAGCGTTGCAATGGCAGTGTCAGCCGGGCTGCCGAAGAGTCGGGCATCGAGCGCACCCATCTTTACCGGGTGTTACGCAAGCTGGGCGTGCGCGCCGGGGCTGAGAAACTATGAAGATTGTCATTCTTGGTGCCGGTCAGGTCGGCGCCAATCTGGCGGCGAGCCTGGTCTCCGAGGCCAACGACATCACCGTCATTGATCTGGATGCCGAAAAACTGGCCTGGCTGCAGGATCACTATGACCTGCGTACCGTTCAGGGTCACGCCTCACACCCGTCTGTGCTGGCCCGGGCCGGCATCGAGAACGCTGACATGCTGGTGGCGGTGACCCAGAACGATGAGACCAACATCGTCGCCTGCAAGATCGCCAGTACCCTCTTCCATGTCCCGACCAAGATCGCCCGCATCCGCTCGGCCGACTATATGTCCCACCCCGCCCTCTTCGCTGCGGACAATCTGGGTGTTGACTATATTATCAGCCCGGAAGAGGAAGTGACCACTTACATCAAGCGCCTGGTTGACTACCCCGAGGCCCTGCAGGTTCTCGATTTTGCCGGCGGTCGTATTCGTCTGGTGGCGGTCAAGGCCCTGAAGGGCGGGCCGTTGGTGGGGCATCAGTTGCAGGAATTACGGCGACACCTGCCGACGCTGGATGCACGGGTCGCGGCCATCTTTCGGCGCGGCGCCAGTATCAAGCCCTCGGGCAGCACCATCATTGAAAATGGGGACGAGGTCTTCTTTCTGGCCGCGACCGAAAATATTCGCGCGGTCATGAAAGAGATGCGCAACTCGGACAAGAGTGCGCGGCGGGTGATGATTGTGGGCGGCGGTAACATTGGCAGCCGTTTGGCGGCTGCGCTGGAGCCGGATTACGAGGTCAAGCTGATTGACCACAACAAGGCCCATGCCGAGAGGCTGGCGGATCGCCTCAAGTCAGCGCTGGTGTTGGTCGGGGATGCCACGGATGAGGATCTGTTCGTCCAGGAAAATGTGGAGGACATGGATGTGTTCTGTGCCCTCACGAATGACGACGAGGACAACATCATGGCGGCCCTTCTGGCCAAGCGCATGGGCGTACGCAAGGTGATTGCACTCATCAACCGTGCCTCCTATGTCGATTTGCTGCAAGGCGGCGAGATTGATGTTGCCCTGTCGCCCGCGCAGGCGACCATCGGCCCGCTGTTGACCCACATTCGGCGCGGCGACATGGCGTCGGTGCACTCGCTGCGGCGCGGGGCTGCCGAGGCGATGGAGGTCGTTGTGCATGGCGACAAGCGTTCTTCGCGGCTGATTGGCCGGCGCATGGACGAAATCGAGCTGCCCGAAGGCGTGTCCCTCGGCGCCTTGTTGCGCGGTGACCGCGTGCTCATCGTGCACCACGATACGGTGATTGAGGCTGAGGACCACTTGATCTTTTTCGTGCCCAACAAGCGCATGCTGCCCAAGGTCGAGCGCCTATTGCAGGTGAACTTCGGGTTCTTCTGATGCTGCGCTACCGCCTCTTGCCATTGTTGCATGTGCTTGGGTTGGTGATCGCCGTGTTCGGTGTCTTCATGCTGTTGCCGCTGGCTGTTTCTTGGTCGCTCGCGGACGGTGCCGAGGGGGCCTACGATGTGGGCGTTCTGGCAACCTTGGGTACGGGCATCCTGTTCTGGCTGTTGGGCCGGCCGTTTCGGCGCGAGCTCAAGGTGCGCGACGGTTTTTTGTTGGTGGTACTGATCTGGCTGATTTTGCCCGCCTTTGCCTCGCTGCCCCTGCTGCATTATCTGCCGGGCCTGAGCCTCACGGACGCCTACTTTGAGACGATGTCCGGCCTCACCGCCACCGGCGCCACGGTGCTCTCCGGGTTGGATGCGTTGCCGCCTTCGATCAATATCTGGCGGGCCGCGCTGCATCTGATCGGCGGCATGGGCGTGATCGTGCTAGTCGTTGCGGTGCTGCCGCTGTTGGGCGTGGGCGGCCGGCAGATGTTCAAGGCCGAGACGCCGGGGCCGATGAAGGACAGCAAGCTGACTCCGCGCATGACCGAGACCGCGAAGGGTCTGTGGGCGGTTTATTTGCTGTTTACGGTGGCCTGTGTGTTGGCCTTCTGGGCCGTAGGGATGGACTGGGTCGATGCCACCGTCCATGCTTTTTCGGTGATGGGCCTGGGCGGTTTTTCCTCGCACGACGCCAGTTTTGGTTACTTCAATTCGGTAGCGGCGGAGGGGGTGGCCGTGGGCTTCATGTTGCTTGCCGGTCTCAATTTTGCCACGCACTTTATGGTGTTGCGCAGCCAGAGTTTGACGCCTTACCGACATGACCCTGAGCTACGCTGGTTCTTTGGCGTGGTCTTGGGCAGTTGTTTGGGTCTGGCGCTGGCGCTGTGGCTGGGCGGTTATTACCCCGATTTTTGGGTCGCGCTCCGCTATGCCACCTTTAACACCATTTCCATGGCCACGACGGCCGGTTTCTCCACGACCGATTTTGCGCTCTGGCCCATCTTCACGGGACTGTGGATGTTGTTTCTGTGCAGTTTTGCCACCTGCTCTGGCTCGACGGGGGGCGGCATCAAGATGATGCGGGCGATCCTGCTCTACAAGCAGACTTATCGCGAACTCAAGCACCTGTTGCATCCCTCGGCGCAACTGCCGGTGCGGTTGGGCGCGAGCAGCGTACCGAACAAGGTCCTGTTTGCCGTGCTGGCCTTCATGTTCATCTATGTGGCCCTGATCGTGGTGTTGACCTTTGTCCTGATCGCCTCGGGGCTGGATGTGTTCACGGCCTTTTCTGCCGTGGTGGCCTGCATCAACAACGCTGGGCCAGGCCTGGGCCAGGTGGGTCCAGCGACAACCTATGCCGTTCTCAGCGATCTCCAGACCTGGGTGTGTACCTTCACCATGCTGCTGGGGCGACTGGAATTGTTCACCTTGCTGGTGGTCCTGACCCCCGCCTTCTGGCGCAAGTGAACGGCCTTCGGCTACTATGCGGGTCTTGGATTGTTAAGCAGGAAGAGGACTATGGGGCGTCAAGTTCAATGCATCAAATTGGGCCGCGAAGCGGAGGGGATGGATTTTCCGCCCTTCCCGGGAGCCTTCGGTCAGCGGCTGTTTGATTCCGTCTCCAAGGAGGCCTGGGCGGGGTGGGTGCGCATGCAGACCATGATCGTCAATGAAAACCGCCTTAGCATGGCCGATGCCAAACATCGCAAGTACCTCATGGAGCAGTGCGAAAAGTACTTCTTTGGGGAGGGCCTTAGCGCACCAGAAGGGTTCGTGCCGCGTTAAGCCGGCCGTTCACGGGAATTTCCATGTCAGAGCCCAAAACCCATTTCGGCTACCAGACCGTCGATGAGTCGGCCAAGGCCGGCAAGGTTGCTGAAGTTTTTCATTCGGTGGCCAGCAACTACGATGTGATGAATGATCTCATGTCGATGGGGCTGCATCGGGTCTGGAAGCAGTTCCTGCGCCTGCGCGCCGGGGTGCGTCCAGGCGCTCGCATTCTTGATATCGCCGGCGGCACGGGCGATATCAGCCGCCTGCTGGCCAAGGATGCGGGGCCGACGGGCGAGATCTGGCTGACCGACATCAATGGTTCTATGCTGGGAATCGGCCGTGACCGCTTGCTCGATGAAGGCCGCCCGGTAGCGACCGCGCAGTGTGATGCCGAGAAATTGCCCTTTCCGGATGACCACTTTGACTTGGTGACGGTGGCCTTCGGCCTGCGCAACATGACCCACAAAGAGGTGGCCCTGGCCGAGATGCGGCGAGTGCTCAAACCCGGCGGCCGTCTGTTTGTGTTGGAGTTTTCCAAGGTGGCCAAGCCGCTGCAGCCGATCTACGACCTGTACTCCTTCAAGCTCTTGCCCTTTATGGGCGAGAAGGTGGCCGGCGATGCCGCGAGCTACCAGTATCTGGCCGAGTCCATCCGCATGCATCCGGATCAGGAAACCCTCAAGCAAATGATGTCCGGCGTCGGTTTTGGGCGCGTGGATTACCACAACCTGACGGCCGGTGTGGTGGCGCTGCATATCGGCTACAAGATCTGATCAGTCGTCCAGGCTGATATAGGCGATTGCCACGATCTCCAGTTCGCGCCACCCTCCCGGTACCTGAAATCTGACGGCGGCGCCCAGCTCGGCCTTGAGCAAGGCGCGCGCCAAGGGCGAGACCCAGGAGATCCGCCCGCGGCCCGGGTCGGCCTCATCAATGCCGACGATGCTGTAGGTGGATTCCGCTCCGTTTTCATCGGCCACCGTCACGGTGGCGCCAAAAAAGACCTGATCGAGCGCCTCGTCGCGGCTGGCGGGGTCCACCACGATGGCGGTGTCGATTCGTTTGCCGAGAAAACGCAGGCGCCGATCAATCTCGCGCAGGCGTTTCTTGCCGTAGATATAGTCGCCATTCTCGGAGCGGTCGCCGTTACCGGCTGCCCAGGACACGATGTTCACGACGGCCGGGCGTTCAACCTTGAGGAGCTGGTTGAATTCGGTCTGCAGACGGGCGTAGCCGCTGGGCGTGACATAGTTGCCGGCCCCAATGGGCGCGTTGTTCCATGGATCGTCCGCGTCGTTGTCGTCCTCGGCGGGGTCAGGCGGGAGGGCCGTACTCATTCCTCTTCGGCGGGAGGGCGACCTTCGTGGATCAGGCTGGTACGGCGTTTCAGAAAGACATCGCGGGTAAATTCATAGGGGTCGAGAGCCGCCGTATCCAGGGCGTCCTTGGCCTTGAGGCGATCCACCCGAATGTCGAGGGCGTTCAGCACGACAGGGGCTGTGCGCTGCGGAAAGACCTCGCGATTCTGGATCGGATCAAAATACAGGCTATCGACCAATCGCCCGGCCGCATCGCGCACGGAACTGGGGCCGTAGAACGGCAGCACGAGGTAGGGCCCACTGCCGGCGCCCCAGTAGCCCAAGGTCTGGCCAAAATCCTTGTTGCGTTTCTTCAGGCCCATGTCTTGCGCCACATCCAGGAACCCCAGAAGTCCGAAGCTGGTGTTGATGGTGATCCGCAGCAAATCGCGGCCGGCGTGTTCGGCCTTGAGCTGCAGGGTGTCGTTGGCGAGGACCGTCACATCGTTGAGATTGGAGAAGAAGTTACGCACCCCTGTCTGCACGGGCTTGGGGACGGCGGCCTGATAGCCTTCGGCCACCGGCTTGATGACGGCCTTGTCCACCGTTTCGTTGAAGTGGTGGACAACCCGGTTCATGGGTTCAAGCGGATCACGCGGGTCACCATGGCTGGCGCAACCCGGGAGGGCAAGCACCAATGCAACACAGGTCAGGGTTTGCAGCGTGGCAGAAGGCGTCACAATAATCTCGGAAAGGAACTGCGGAGACGATTTTAATCGTTTACCAGATTGTTCGCCATGGCCTCAATTGTTGCGGGAGCCCTTTACAGGCGTCCGGGCCGCCTGTAGAATGGCGAACTCTTTTGGGGGTATAGCTCAGCTGGGAGAGCGCTTGCATGGCATGCAAGAGGTCAGCGGTTCGATCCCGCTTACCTCCACCAAAATTGGGAATCAAGCCGAAAGGCGCGATTCAATAGCTCCAAGGTCCCCATCGTCTAGAGGCCTAGGACATTACCCTTTCACGGTAAGTACCGGGGTTCGAATCCCCGTGGGGACGCCACACACACCGGAGAAATCCGGTAAAGGCCGG
>VGVU01000061.1 GCA_016873905.1 Betaproteobacteria bacterium
GGCGGCCACACGCCCTATCCGAAATCAATCTGCACCTCGATCAACCATCAGGTTTGTCACGGCGTCCCCGGCGACAAGATCCTGAAGGATGGCGACATCATCAATCTCGACATCACCGTCATCAAGGACGGTTGGCACGGTGACACCAGCCGTATGTTCATCGTCGGCAATGCCTCCGCCCAAGCCCGGCGCCTCTGCCAAATCACCTACGAATGTATGTGGAAGGGCATCCAGGTTGTGCGCCCCGGCATCCGTCTTGGTTTGATCGGCGCGACCATCCAGAAATACGCCGAGTCCAGCGGCTACTCGGTGGTGCGCGAATACTGCGGCCACGGCATCGGCCGCGCCTTCCACGAGGACCCGCAGGTGATGCACTACGGCCGCTCCAGCGAGGGCCCGCTCCTGGAGGCGGGCATGATCTTTACCATCGAGCCGATGATCAATGCCGGCCGCCGCGATATCCGCATGTCGCCCGACGGCTGGACCGTGGTCACCAAGGATCGTAGCCTGTCGGCGCAATGGGAACACACCGTGCTGGTCACCGAGACTGGTTTCGAGGTCCTCACCGTCTCGGCCGCCGCGCCCCCGCCACCGGCCTTCATCACGGGCTGATGTCCGCAGCACCTCCTTTGAACGATTGGCGCAACGCCTATCGCTCGGCGCGTGAAGCCGCCATCGCCCGCTATCGCGCCCGCCCCCGCGTTCCGCCTTTGCTGCGCGACCTCACACGCGCCGCCGACCACCTCCTGCAATCCATCTGGCAGCACCATGACCTGCCTGCCGCGGCTGCGCTGATTGCCGTGGGGGGCTACGGGCGTGGCGAACAGTTTCCGCAATCGGACATCGATCTGCTGATCCTGATTGACGATGCGCTCCCCGAGGCCGATCTGACCCACTTCGAGCCCCTGATCGGCCTGTTCTGGGATTGTGGCCTGCCGGTGGGTCACAGCGTACGCCGTCTGTCCGAATGTCTGGAAGAAGCAGCAAAGGACATCACCATCCAGACCAACCTGCTTGAGACGCGCTTCCTCTGCGGGGATAGCGAACTCGCCGCCAGACTGCAAACCCGGCTCACGGCCGCCATAGACCCGGTCGCCTTTCTGGCGGGCAAGCGGATGGAGCAAACCGACCGCCATGGGCGTTTCTCCGATCGAGGCCTCATGCTGGAGCCCAACCTCAAGGACAGCCCTGGCGGCCTGCGGGATCTGCACATGATCGACTGGGTGGGACAGGCGGTCGGCTTCGCCCGCCACGGATCGGACTGCCTGGCCGCCATGTTGCCGGACGGGTTGCTCTGCCGGGCCGAGATACGCCGCATCCGCAGCAGCCGGAATTTCCTCTCCCACCTGCGCATCCGCCTCCACCTCGCCGCCGGCCGGCGCGAGGAACGATTGTTGTTCGAGTTTCAGGAAGGCATCGCTCACGAACTGGGCCTCTCCGCCACAGCGACACGGCGTGCCTCGGAGATCCTGATGCAGCGCTTCTTCCGCACCGCCCACGCCGTGGCCATGGCCAACCAGATCTTGCTCGGCGCCTTGGCTCAGGCCATTGAGGGCCGAGCCGACCCGCAGAGCTTTGACCTGCCCGAGGCCACGGATTTCAAGTCGCATCCGGAACGCATCCTGGAGTGCATCCTGCACCTGCAAAGTCACCCTGAGCTGACCGGATTCAGCCCGCGCGCCCTGCGTCTGCTGGCTCGGGCAGGGACTCACATCGACGCGGCCTACCGTCGCAACCCTCTCCACCAGCGCCAGTTCATCGCCATCCTGCGACAACCCCGCGGCGTCACCCAGGCCCTGCGCCTCATGCACCGGTTAGGCCTCATCGGTCGCTACATTCCGGCCTTCGCCAAGATTACCGGGCAGATGCAGCATGACCTCTACCACATCCACCCCGTGGACGAACACAGCCTGATGCTGTTGCGCAATCTGCGCCGTCTGGCCCTGACCGAATTCGCCCACGAATTTCCTCTCGCGCATCGCATCATGCAAGGATTCGATGCGCCCGACCTGCTCTATCTTGCAGCTCTTTTTCACGATATTGCCAAAGGTCGAAACGGTGACCACTCGATCCTGGGCGCGATCGAGATGCAGCGTTTCTGCCGCAGCCACACCCTGCCGAAAGAGGCCAGCGAACTATTGATCTGGCTGGTACGCGAACACCTGACCTTGTCCACGACGGCCCAAAAACAGGACCTGTCCGACCCCGATGTCATCGCCGCCTTTGCCGATCGTTGTGGGGATATGCGTCATCTCAACGCCCTCTATCTCTTCACCGTGTGCGACATCCGCGCCACCAATCCGGCCATCTGGAGCACCTGGAAGGACAACCTGCTCAAGACCCTCTATTACGCCGCGCGGAACCATATGGAAGGTCACACCGTCGTCACCGACTCGGTCGAAGAAAGGCGTAAACAGGCGCGCATTCTCCTGCGCCTGCACGGCTGCACAGACAGCGCCGAGGCCGCACTCTGGCCCCGCCTTGACGACCTCTGGTTCCTGCGCAACAGCGCTCAGGAAATTGCCTGGCAGACGCGCACCCTGTTTTCCGCCTTGCGCCAAGGCCCTTCAACCCTCGTGCGCACCCGCGTCTCGCCGATCGGAGAAGGGGTCGAGGTTCTGGTCCATGCACCGGACCGGCACGGTTTGTTTGCCCTGATCTGCGGCTTCTTTGCCCACCTTGGTTATTCTGTCCTTGAGGCGCGCATCCACACCACGCGCGACGACCATGTGCTGGACAGTTTCCTGATCATGGATCCCGCGCACACCCACAACACCTATCGCGACATTCTCAACTACATCGAACATGAACTGGCCGAGCAGATTATCCGGGGGCACACCCCGTCGGCCATCCCGGTGCGAGTGGCCCGCCAACTGCGCGCCTTTCCGCTCGCCCCGCAACTCTCACTGACCCGCAGCGAGGGGCGCAATGATTACATCCTGAGCTTTACTGCGGGCGATCGGCCCGGACTGCTCTACGCCGTGGCGCGCACCCTGGCCGACCACCATGTCGAAGTCCGGACGGCGCGCATCCACACGCTCGGCGGGCGCGCCGAAGATGTCTTTGTTCTGGAAGGCCGAATGCTCGATAACGCCGAGCCCCGCATGGCGCTGGAGCGTGCCCTGTTGAAGGAACTACAGGTAGCGGTCTAGCCGCCCCTGATCGCTGCTTTTCACGCCGTGACGGGCCGGTCTTTCGGCCTCCCTACAACGCCCTCTCTACAACGCCCTCGTGCGGCGGCTCAATGCACCGGCCTGGCGGGCCTCAGGGTTTTCGGCAGGCGACGAGGTAATTGACATCGACATCAGGGCCGATGCGGTAGGCGCGGGTCAGGGGGTTGTAGCTCATGCCGGCGAGGTTGGCCATATCAAGCCCGGCGTCGCGGGTAAGGCGAATGAGTTCACTGGGTTTGATAAAGCGGGCCCAGTCGTGGGTGCCGCGCGGCAACAGTTTGAGAATATATTCGGCACCGAGGATGGCGAACAAATAACTCTTGGGGTTGCGGTTAAGGGTGGACAGGAAGACCCAACCGCCGGGCTTTGCCAGCTCGGCGCAGGCGCGTATGGTGCTACCCGGGTCGGGAACATGTTCGAGCATTTCCATGCAGGTCACGACATCGAATGCACCCGGCTCGGCGGCCGCAAGTTCTTCGGCGGTGATCTGGCGGTAATCAACCTTGAGGCCCGATTCAAGCATATGCAGCTTGGCAACCTTGAGGGGTTTTTCGGCCATGTCGATGCCGGTAACCTGCGCGCCCCGAGCGGCCATGGATTCGGAGAGGATGCCTCCGCCGCAACCGATATCAACAACGCGCTTGCCAGCCAGGCTGGCCTGCCGGTCGATCCAGTCCAGACGCAGGGGGTTGATCTCATGCAGGGGGCGAAACTCGCTTTGCGGGTCCCACCAGTGATGGGCCAGGGCGCTAAATTTGTCCAGCTCGGCGGGATCTGCGTTGATGGTTTGGGTCATGATGCGGTGGGCGTGGAAGCAGAGTGCGCATCGTACTTGTGTCGGAAGATAACTTCCAGTTGATCGATCACGCGATCGGCCTTCTCGCCGTGAATGATATGCCGTGTCATCTGTGCGGAGACCTCATTCAAGAGGCCGTGATCGCTGTCCAGCATGGGGTAGGTGGCCTTGAGACGGCGAACAGCCTTGATGACGGATTCTTCGTTCGGGCGCGGGATGTCGAGCGGAATCTGCGGCACGACCGCAACGGCAGCCGCCGTCGTCTGGCGCTGCAGAAGAAAATCGGCGTAATCGAGGAGACTGGCACGACTGCCCTCGGGCAGACTGCGCCAGGCCTGAAGCAGGCGGCGTTCGCTAGCGTTCACAGGACAATCTGGCTTTGCAGGAGCGGACTCTTTTCGAGGAAATCGAGGAACGACTGCAGCAGCTTGCTACGGAATTTCTCCGGCGGATAGACCAGCGAGAGTTGCCGGCGCAAGGGCGGTTCGAGCGGAATCGTAATGAGCTCGCCAAGCCGCACTTCCTTGGCAACGGTGGTGGATGAGACAACGGCTACGCCCAGTCCGGCCGCCACCGCGCCCTTGATGGCCTCGCGGCTGCCGAGTTCCATCGAGAGGTTCAGTTCATCCAGGTTGACCTGATTGTTGCGGAAAAAATCATCAATGCATTCCCGCGTGCCTGAACCGACTTCACGACTGATGTAGGGCTCGCGCGCCACATCCTTCGGACTGACAACAGCGCGTTTAGCCAGCAGGCTGTCCGGAGCGCAAATGACGACCAGTTCGTCCTGGCAACAAACCTTGGTGACCAGGTTGGGGTTGTGCGATGGGGCCTCGATCAGGCCCAGGTCCAGCGTGTGCTCAGCAACCTTGTGTTCGATGGTCTCGGAGTTGGCCACCGTCAGGCGGGCCTGGGTATCCGGGTGCAGGCGTTTGAACTCGCCCAGCAAGCGCGGCAGCATATATTCCGCGATCGTCGTGGAGGCCCCAATCAGGAGAGGGCCACTGACCTTTCCGGTCAGTTCCTGCACCCGGGTCTCCATCTCGTGCGAAAGACCAATGATGCGCTCGGCAAAATCGAGTACCAATTCCCCCGTGGGGGTCAGTGTAATCCGTCCATGGGCCCGATCGAAGAGGCGTGCGTTGAAGTGTTCCTCAAGCTGCTTGACCTGAAAGGTTACGGCGGGCTGCGTCATAAATAGCAACTCGGCGGCCTTGGTGAAGGACAATTGCTTGGCGACGGTATGAAAGACTTGTAATCGACGGTCTGCCATTTTTTCTTATCCGGTGATCAATGTCCTTTATTGGAACACAAATCAGACCGGCAAACCATGTGTTGGCGCCCCCGCACACAAAAAATGCACTGTACTTCTCATTTCCATCACATTCTCAGCCCCCATCGCCGGCGCGCGTGATATAACGCCTCATCCTCTGATAACCCAGCCTATGGATCGCGGTTTCTACATCATCATGGCAGCGCAATTCTTCTCCGCGCTAGCCGACAATGCGTTGCTCATCACCGCGATCGCCATGCTGCGCGAGATCCACGCGCCGGCCTCCTATGAGCCGATGCTGAAGTGGTTCTTCACCATTTCCTATGTCCTGCTCGCCGCCTTCGTAGGCGCCTTTGCGGACTCCATGCCCAAGGGTCGGGTCATGCTCATCAGCAACTGCATCAAGATCGTCGGTTGCCTGATGCTGATCGCGGGCGTCAGCCCCCTCTATGCCTATGCCGTGGTCGGTCTGGGCGCAGCGGCCTATTCGCCGGCCAAGTACGGCATCCTCACCGAGTACCTGCCACACAGCAAGCTAGTCGTCGCCAACAGTTGGATCGAAGGCCTCACGGTCGGTGCCATCGTCTTCGGCACCGTTCTGGGCGGCTGGATGATCAACCCCGCCCTCCTCGCCTGGTTCGGCGAGATCGATGCCTGGCTGCCGATCAAGATCACCTCCAGTTTGTTGGACTACAGCCTGGCAATGGTCACCGCTCTCTACCTGGTGGCGGCCTGGTTCAACGCCTATGTGCCCAACACGGGCGTGGACCACAAGCCGCTGCACAATAACCCCCTCTTTCTCCTGCGCGATTTCTTCCACTGCGTCCGTCTGCTCTGGACGGACAAACTGGGCCAGATCACCCTTGCCGTCACCACCCTGTTCTGGGCGGCGGGTGCGACCATGCAATTCATCATGCTGCGCTGGACGGAAAAAGCCCTGCACCTGCCACTCGACCAGGCGCCCTACATGCAAGCGATCTTCGCCGTCGGCATTGCCATCGGGGCCGTCATGGCTGGCCGTCTGATCCCCATTCACCGCTCGGTGCGCGTCATTGGCATCGGGATCGCCATGGGTCTGGCCACCCTCCTCATGGTACCGATCAACGGCGAGGGCCTGGGTCTGGATTGGGGCAACAGCCACATCCAGTTGCTCACCTTTGACGGTATCTGGCTCGCCAGCCTGCTCATGCTGATCGTCGGGGCCATGGCCGGCTTCTTTGTCGTACCCATGAATGCCCTGCTCCAGCATCGCGGACACATCCTGATGGGCGCCGGTCACTCCATCGCGGTGCAGAACTTCAACGAGAACCTGGGAATTCTCGTCATGCTGGGCCTCTATACGCTCCTCGTCTCGGCCCAACTGTCCGTGCAAACGGTAATCATGCTGTTCGGCATCTTCATGGCCGCCGCCATGTATGGCGTACGCCGCTGGTATCAGCGCAACATGCGCCTGCACCGCAACGAATTGGTACGCCTTCTGCAGGCCGCCCACCATGTCCACGAACACGATGCCCCGCGCCATTAACGGGGATCGGCCAGAGGACAGACCCGCTACATGGCTTGGCGCTGACGGACGCGTTCGAACAGCGTAATTGCACAGGCCGCAGCCACATTCAGCGACTCCGTACCGCCCGGCATGGGGATCTTGAAGCCCGTGGTCACGGCGCGTAAATGGGCGCTCAGGCCGGCGCCCTCATTGCCGAAGGCAAAGGCCGCCGGCTGGCCAAGATTCAGATCGTAAAGGGAGCGGGGTGCATCAAGGGCCGCCGCATAGACCGGAATGGCCAATTGCGTGATCTCCGTAACCAGGTCCTCCCCTTCGCGGATCTGCAGGCGAAATTGCGCGCCCTGCCCTCCGCGCAAGGCCTTAGGTGACCACGCCTCGGCACAACCGCGTGACAACCAAACCTGCCGCACTCCCGCCGCCGCCGCTGTGCGAAGCAGGGCTCCCATATTGCCCGGATCCTGAATATCCTCCAGCAGCAGCACATCGCCCGCCGCGCGCGAATCCGCGGGCAATGGCACCCGCAGGCTCGCAACCACACCACTCGGAGTGGCCACGGGCGAGAGATGGCGCAACAGGGCCTCCGGCAAGACTAGCATCGGCACACCGCCAACCCGCCCGCTCCAGTGCGGCAGGCTTGCTTCGGTCACCGCCACGATTCCGAGCGACAGACCCGCCGCCAGGGCCTCCTCGACCAGGTGCGCACCATCCAGCAGCGTTTCCGCCATTATGCGCCGTGTACGGCCGTCGTTCGCCAACGCCGCCAGGTGACGAAAGTCGGGGTTATCGCGGGAGGAAATCCATTTAATGCTCATGGCGGCTGATTGTACTGGCTGTAAAGGCTCATCGCCGTATACCCGACAGCAACAAAGCAGCCGCACAAAAAAAGACCCAGTCGATTGACCGGGTCAAATCCACCAAAAAGGAGGATGGAGGAGACGCCGTTGAAGCGCTTGGGAAAGCGCCGGAGTCAACGGCATTAGTATTGTCTTATATAACTTTAGTTTTAGCAACCAATACTCCGACCCCA
>VGVU01000062.1 GCA_016873905.1 Betaproteobacteria bacterium
ATGAAAGCGCGGCGTATTACCCCCGGCGACAATAACAATACACAAACGCCTGCTCACGCCCCGCCGGGGTGCGGTGCAACTCCGCGCGGTGACCGAGCAGTTCAAACGCAGCCCCAAACTCACCGTGCAAGCCCTCCGGGGCATAACGACAAACATCCAGATTTGAGCATTGCAGCGGACCCTCAAGGCCAAAGGTAGCGACAATGACATAGCCGCCGGGCCGCACCGCGCGCAGCACTTGGCTCACATAACGACGACGGTCCGCTGCATCGGTCAAAAAATGGAACACCGCGCGGTCGTGCCACACATCGAAGCCGGCCTCGGGCAAGGCGATTGTGGTCACATCGCCGACGCGCCAATCTACCTGCACGGCGCGTTCACCCAGCCGCGACTGGGAAACCGCCAGCGCGGGGGCGGCGATATCCAGCGCCGTGAGGTGACGATAGCCCGCATCGAGCAGATCATCGAGCAGCACCGAAGCCCCGGCGCCGACATCGATGATGCGCGCCGTACGCTCCGGGCAGAGAGATTCAATCAGCCGCACCGAGGTCTCGGCATGCGGCTGGAACCAGCTCACCTGATCGACGGCCTTGTTACGATAGATCGCCTCCCAATGCGTTGCATGGCTCATGGTTGCAGTCTCCTTTGTTGGATCAGCGCATAAATCGCCGGAATCACCGCCAGCGTCAACACCGTTGAGGTGACCATGCCGCCGATCATGGGTGCCGCGATACGACGCATCACCTCCGAACCGGTACCCGTGGACCACAGGATGGGAAACAGGCCCGCCATGATGGCCGTGACGGTCATCATTTTGGGTCGCACCCGCTCGACCGCGCCAGCCACAATGGCGCGGTAAAGGCCCGCAACATCGAGCTTCTCGCCGCGCGCCTCGGCCTCAGCACGGGCATCACGCAGGGCGTGATCAAGATAGAGCAGCATCACCACACCCGTCTCGGCCGCCACGCCCGCCAGGGCGATCAGACCCACGGCGACGGCAACGCTGAGGTTGTAGCCCAGATACCAGACAAACCACAGCCCGCCGACCAACGCGAAAGGCACCGACAGCATCACAATCAGGGTCTCGGTGAGGCGGCGGAAGTTGAGATAGAGCAGCACGAAGATGATGAACAGGGTGGCCGGCACGACGATCTTCAGCTTGGCCAACGCCCGCTGCATGTATTCGTATTGGCCACTCCATTGCGCGTAATAACCGGGCGGGAACTTGATCTCGTTCGTCACCTTGGTCTGCGCCTCGGCCACAAACGAGCCAATGTCACGCTCGCGCACATCGACGAACACATAAGCGACCAACAGACCGTTTTCGGTGCGGATACCGGGCGCGCCCTGGGCAATCGAGAGTCGCGCCACTTGCCCCAGCGGGATCTGCACGCCGGAGGGCGTGGCCACCCGCACCTCGCGGGCGATGGTTTCGGAATGATCGCGCAAGTCCCGTGGATAACGCAGCGCAACGCCGTAGCGCTTGCGCCCCTCCACGGTCATCGTCAACGACTCCCCACCCAGCGCCAGAGCGATCGTCTCCTGAACCGCATCAATCGACAATCCATAGCGGGCCAACTGCGCACGGTCGGGCGTGATGTCGAGATAACGCCCGCCGGTCACTCGCTCGGCATACACCGATCCCGCGCCCGGCACGGTTTTGACGCTCCCCTCCACCTGCCGCGCCAAGCGCTCCAGCTCGACCAGATCAGCGCCAAACACCTTGACCCCCACCGGCGTGCGGATGCCAGTGGAGAGCATGTCGATGCGCGCCTTAATCGGCATGGTCCAAGAATTGGCCACGCCAGGAAATTGCAGGGCGCGATCCATCTCGGCGGTGAGTGCATCCACCGTCAGACCCGGGCGCCATTGCGCCTCGGGCCTCAGGTTGATGATCGTCTCGAACATCTCCATCGGCGCGGGGTCGGTAGCGCTGGCCATGCGCCCGGCCTTGCCGAACACCGATTCGACCTCGGGGAAAGATTTCAGGATGCGATTCTGCTTTTGCAACAAATCGGCCGCCTGCGTCACGCTCATTCCCGGCAGTGCGGTCGGCATGTAAAACAGCGTGCCCTCGTTCAGCGTCGGCATGAACTCGCTGCCCAGACGCGCCAACGGCCAAAGCGTAGAGGCCAGCGCCGCGCACGCCAGCGCCAGCGTCAACAGCTTGTTTTTCAGCACCCCCGTAATCACCGGCCGATACAACGCGATGAGGACACGGTTGACCGGGTTTTGCGTCTCGGGGCGGATGCGGCCACGCACCAGCAACAGCATCAGCGCCGGCACCAGCGTCACCGACAGGATCGCCGCGCCCGCCATTGCGTAGGTTTTGGTGTAGGCCAGCGGTGCAAACAGCCGGCCTTCCTGCGCCTCCAGCGTAAACACGGGCAGGAAGGACACGGTGATGATGAGCAGCGAGAAAAACAGCGACGGTCCCACTTCCTTGCACGCGTTCACCAGGCTGGTCAGGCGCGGGGTATCCGGTGCCGCACGCTCCAGATGCTTGTGGGCGTTTTCGATCATCACGATGGCCGCGTCCACCATCGCCCCCACCGCGATGGCGATACCGCCCAGCGACATGATGTTGGCGTTCACGCCCTGCGCCCGCATGGCGATAAAGGCGATCAGCACCCCCACTGGCAGCATCAATATCGCCACCAGGGCCGAACGCACATGGAGCAGAAACACCATGCACACCACCGCCACGATCAGCACCTCCTCGATGAGGGTGCGATTCAGGGTCGCCACTGCACGGCGGATCAGCTCGGAACGGTCATAGACGCTGCTTACCTCCACCCCCTCCGGCAAGCCCGGTTTAATCTGTTCTAGCCGTTCCTTGACGCGGTCAATGACGGCCAGCGCATTCTGGCCATAACGCGCCATCACCGTACCTGCCACCGCCTCGCCCTCGCCGTTCAACTCGGCGATGCCCCGCCGCTCGTCCGGGCCCAACTCCACCCGCGCCACATCCTTGATCCGCACTGGCGTGCCGAGTGAATCCTTCAGAACCAGTTGTTCGATGTCTGCCGCGCCCTTCAGATAACCCTGACCGCGCACCATGTATTCGGTCTCGGTCATCTCCAGCACGCGCCCACCTACCGCGCGGTTGCCGCCGCGAATCGCGTCCGCCACCTGCGTGAGCGTGATGCCGTAGCCTTGTAATCGGTGCGGATCGACCACCACCTGATATTGCTGCACAAACCCGCCCAAGCTGGCGACCTCGGCCACCCCCTCGACCGGCGTCAACTGGAAGCGCACAAACCAGTCCTGAATTGAACGCAACTCAGCCAGGTTGTGCCGCATCGACTGCACCACAAACTGATACACCCAGCCCACGCCCGTAGCATCCGGCCCCAGGGTTGGCACCACCCCGACCGGTAGCCGACCCGCTGCCGCGTTGAGATATTCCAGCACCCGCGAACGCGCCCAGTAGATGTCCGTACCCTCGTCGAAGATCACATAGACAAAGGACACCCCGAAGAACGAAAAGCCGCGCACCACCTTGGACTTCGGCACACCCAGCAGGGCCGTGGTCAGCGGATAGGTCACCTGATCCTCCACCACCTGCGGCGCCTGCCCGGGAACCTCGGTATAGACAATGACCTGCACATCGGACAGATCGGGCAAGGCATCGAGCGGCGTCTTCAGCAACGCATAAACGCCCGCGCCCACCACGAAGCCTGTCGCCAGCAACACCAGAAAGACATTGCGCACCGACCACTCGATCAGACGGGCCAGCATGTCAGCCTCCCTTCTGGACTTTAATAATCGTCCACTCGCCCTCGCCGCGCTCCTCGAACCAGAAATGGATCTTCGCGCCCGGCGTGATCTGCTTGGCCAGCGCCGCATCGCCCAAGGCAAAATCCATGGTCATGGCCGGCCATTTCAGACTGGCAATGGGCTGGTGCGCCAGCGTCACCGTCGCCGCGGCGACATCCACCGCCATCACCTTCGCATCGCCTTCGTGCTGGGGTTTGGCGGGCCGTGCCTTCTCCTTCGACGCGGACCCCGTTCCCGGCTGCGCAGTCATGCTCGCCAGCGCTGCCTTGAGGTTGCTTTCCGAATCGATCAGGAAGTTGGCACGCGTCACCACACGCTCGCCCATCTTGATGCCTTTCCTGATCTCCACCCAGCCATCGGCCCGGGCCCCGACCCCCACAACGCGTGGCTCGAAACGGCCCCCGCCCAAATCAACCAGCACGGTTTGCGCCAATCCACTATCGAGCACTGCCGAATCCGCTACGGCCAACACCGGTTTCATCTTGCCGGTCAACACCTCAACCTGGCCAAACATGGCCGGACGCAGCCGCCCGCTGGCATTGGCCAGCTCGATACGCACCTGAGCGGTACGGGTCTGTGGATTGACCGTCGGATAGATAAAATCGACCCGGCCACGGAACACCTCGCCGGGGAAGGCATCAACAGTGAATTGCGCGGCCTGGCCCACACGAACACGCCCTATGTCCTGCTCAAACACATCGGCCAGCAGCCATAGCGACGACAAGTCGGCTATTTGCAACAACGGATCGCCAGCCATAAAGCGGCGCCCCTCCACGGCGGCTTTTTCCAGCACCACGCCGGAAGCGGGCGCGTGCAGCCAGAGCTGGCGCGCAAAGCGTCCCGCCTCGGCCCCGCGCAACTGCTCGGCGCTGATGGCCCATAAATCCAGCCGTTGGCGACTCGCCTCAACCAGCGCGGCGGCACGACGACGCGTGTCGGCATCCGCATTGGCCAGCGCCCTTTCTCCCTCCAGGGCCAAATGCAATTCCTGCTGCGCAGCCAATAACTCCGGGCTGTACACCGCCATCAGCGGCTCTCCCTTCTTGACCGTCTGACCGGTGGTGTTGGCGCGCAACTGCTCCACCCAACCGCCAAACCGCGCCGTCAGCGTATGCAAGCCACGCTCGTTCACGACCAGGCTCCCCACCGCGCGCAAGGGTGTGGCCAACACCCGCTGTTCCGCCGCTGCCGTCTGTACGCCCAGTTTCTGCAGACGCGCCAGGCTGATTTTGAGCACGCCCTCATCCTCCGGATTCCGGGTTTCCTCGCCTGCATAGACCGGGATGTAATCCATCCCCATCGGATCTTTCTTCGGCACCGGCGAGGTGTCGGGTTGGCCCATCGGGTTGCGGTAGTAGAGGATCTTGCGTCCCTCTGCCACCCCCGGCGTGGGTGCTGGCGGTTCATCCAGATGACTCATCCGCCCACCCCAGAATGCGCCCGCCGCCACGACGGCCAACAGCGCCGCAACTATCCATTTGTTCATAGCTCACCTCCCACGCGGAGTTCGATCTCGGCCAGGGATAGATGCGCATCACGCGCAGCCATCACGGCATCAATGCGCGCCTTCTTCCACGCCCGCTGCACCTCGATCAATGCCGCATAATCACCGCCACCCCCAGCGTAGGCGGCATGCGCCGCACGCCAGGTCAGTTCGATCTGAGGCAACAGCGTCGTTTCCAGTACATGCAAATGATGCAGGGCCGCGTCATAGCCCGCCGCCAACTCGGCAAGTTCACCTTTCAGACTAGCCGCCAGCGCGGCACGACGGGCCTCGGCCGCCGCCACTTGATAGCCCGCCTCGCGTTCCTGCTGGCGCCGGGACTCCTGCTGCAGGGGCAGGTTGATCTCCAGCATCAGTTCCCAGGTATCAAAGCGCGACCCTGTCTGCATGGGGGCCACGCCCACGGTCAGGTCTGGCCAACGGTTGCGCCGCACCAGCTCGGCCGTGCGCATACCCGTCTCGACTTGCGCCGTAAGTTCTCGCAACTGCAGATTTTCCCCATCCAGCCGCCCCGCCAGACGCATCCAGTCAGGCGTCTTGGGTAGCGAAGCAAACCCGGCCGGCTCTGCCAGCGGCGCATCGGACGGCCGCAACAATAAGGCATTGATGCGCGCCCGTGCGCGCTGCACCTCGGCCTGGGCCGTGGCCCGATCGTTTTTCAGGCTGGCCAATTCCATCTGGGCACGCAGCACCTCGGTCTGCCCAGCCAGACCCGCACCATAACGGCCCCGCAGCAAGCGCTCGGCATCCGCCAATAGCGGCTGTAATTCATCCAAATGGCGCAAGATTTCGCGGCCAGCCACCCATTCTGTGTAAGCGCGCTTCAGGCGATTGCGCAACGCCAGCCGCGTCTGCCCCTGCTGCGCCATCGCCTGACTGACACCCGCCTCAGCCACCTGACTACGCAGGTCGCGCTTGCCCCACAGCGGAATGGACTGCCGAAACTGATAGCGCATTGACCCCACCTGCGTCGGATCCAGCGTCGGGCTGTCATAACGGATATCCCGCCATTCGACGGCAAGCATGGGATCGGGCAAGGCCCCTGCCGGCTGCACGCGAGCGGCGGCGGCATCGCGTTCCAGCCGGGATGCGGCAAGCTCGGGATGATGAGCCTCCAGCCATTCCAGCATCTGTTTCAGGCTGCTGCCAGGCAAGCCATCGGCCGGAACCTCTGCCCGCACGCCCGCCGCACCAAGACTCAGGGCGGCGAGCAACAGCAGAATGGCTGAATACGGCTTATTTTCCCCGCTTCTGGATAACCGTAAGCACATTTCCGGCCTCCCCAGAAACAAAGCTGAATGTCACCGCATCGCCCACCTTAAGGCCGCCCAGCAACTGGCCGTCCTGAACCTTGAAGTCCATGACCATGGCCGGCCAACCCAAGGCCGGGATCGGATCGTGCTTCAGCTTGATCTTGCCCGCCTTGAGATTCAGACCACGAACCTCTCCGGTTGCCTGAATGGCCATGGGCATCGCGTGATCTGCGTGATGGTGATGGGCCGGTTCCGCCCCCCATGCCGAGGTGACGCCAAGCGCCATGAAAAGCCCCAAATAACGAACGGTATTCATCTCAAAACTCCTTGATTAACCGACGCGATGTCGGCCAAAAACGATCAGAACGCGAGTGGTCTCACAAGGCACAAGGCCCACGCCAGTCGCCTGTGCGGCACAAGGCCGCCATTCTTCAGGAGCGATCAGAGGACCGGAGGACGGTCAGGAAATTCCGGGATATAGGAGCGAAAGGCCGCCCGTGAAGGCGGTGGCACATCAACCGCCTCAGCGGTTAACGGAAATACAAATTCCGTGGCCAGAAAGACGGCACACAAGCCGTGACAGATGATGTTCTGGCCATATCCGCCATGGCCAGCACTCTCGTGCCCGAGAGGTAACGCAGGGGCCGCCTCAACCGACTCCGGAACCACCTGCAGATGGCAATGATGTGCCACCTCACCCCCCACCGGCTGCGCCGCCATGACCTGAAACGGCATGCCCGCCGACAGCACACCCTTGACGGGAAGCCACAGCAACATCAGGAACAAAAGGCAACGATATCGGCGACACATAAGACGAACCGTAATCCAATTCGGACTGAATGCCAAGGAGAATCAGACAAACGCGGCACGCACCCGCTCAAGGTCTTCCTGCGTATCCACCCCCGGCGCGCTGGCGTGGGCGACGCAAATCACCGTGATGCGGTAGCCGTGCCACAGCGCGCGCAGTTGTTCCAGCGACTCCAATCGTTCCAGCGCGGGTTGCGACAAGCGCGGATAAATCTTCAAAAAGCCTGCCCGATAGGCGTACAGGCCAACATGACGAAAAACCGGCAGATCGGCTGGGATGACGCGCTCGCCGTCCGTCCCCGCCGCCCCGGCCCAGGCATCGCGGGCCCACGGGATCGGTGCGCGCGAAAACAACAGCGCATC
>VGVU01000063.1 GCA_016873905.1 Betaproteobacteria bacterium
GACAAGGACATGAACACGGTTGCCCGCCTCAAGGGGATTACCTTATGAACCGGATTCAGGCCACTTTCGAGCGACTTGCTGCCGCCCAGCGCAAGGCGCTGATCCCCTTTATCACCGCTGGTGACCCGGACCTCGATCAGACCGTGCCGCTGATGCATACCCTGGTTGCGGCGGGCGCGGATGTGATTGAACTGGGCGTGCCATTTTCTGACCCGATGGCGGACGGCCCGACGATCCAGCGCGCCTCGGAACGCGCCTTGAAGAACGGCATGACCTTGCGTGGCGTGCTGGCGATGGTCGGAGAATTCCGGCAACGCGACTCGACGACCCCTGTGGTGCTGATGGGTTATGGCAATCCGATCGAGGCCATGGGCTGGGAGGTGTTTGCAGCGCAGTGCGCCAAGGTGGGCGTCGATGGCGTATTGACCGTTGATTTTCCGCCCGAAGAGAGTCAGGCGCCCTTTGAATATCTGCAGCGCTACGACATCGCCCCGATCTTTCTGCTGGCGCCGACCACGACCGAGGCCCGCATCGCACAGGTGGCCCAGTTGGCGCGCGGTTATGTCTATTATGTGTCGCTGAAGGGTGTGACTGGCGCGGGCAACCTGGACATCGACAGCATTGCGGCCAAGATGCCGCAGTTACGCCGGTTTTTGAGCCTGCCGATTGGTGTTGGTTTTGGCATTCGTGATGCCGAAACCGCCCGCCAGGTGGCCGAGGTGTCGGATGCCGTGGTGATCGGCTCGCGCATCGTGCAAGAAATTGAGTCATCAGCATCAGGCGACCTGCTGGCTAATGTGCAAAACTTTGTGGCCGGCGTTCGCGCTGCCCTGGATCGAAAGGAATAAACGATGAGCTGGTTCCAGAAAATCATTCGCCCCAAGATTCAGCGTCGTGAGACGCGCAAGACGGTTCCCGAAGGACTGTGGAGCAAGTGCCCGGCCTGCGATGAGGTCCTCTACAGCGCCGACCTTGATAACAACGCCCATGTCTGTCCGAAGTGTGGCTACCATCACCGCATCGGCGCCCGGCGTCGTTTGGATACTTTCCTGGACGAAGCGGGGCGGAGTGAGATTGGTCAGACGGTTGCGCCGGTTGATACGCTCAAGTTCAAGGACAGCCGCAAGTATGCGGATCGTATGACCGAGGCCGCCAAGGCGACCAACGAGAAAGACGCGCTGGTGGTCATGGAAGGCACGGTGCATGGCGTGCCGGTTGTCGTAGCAGCCTTTGAATTCAGATACATGGGCGGTTCGATGGGCTCGGTGGTGGGCGAGCGTTTTGTGCGTGGCGTGGATGCGGCGATCAAGGGCAAGAAGGCCTTTGTCTGTTTCTCGGCCAGCGGTGGGGCGCGGATGCAGGAGGGCCTGCTGTCCCTGATGCAGATGGCCAAGACCTCGGCAGCCCTGACCCAGTTGTCGGCCCGACGCCAACCGTTTATCTCAGTGTTGACGGATCCGACCATGGGCGGCGTGTCGGCAAGTTTTGCCATGCTGGGCGATGTTATTGTCGGTGAACCGAATGCCCTGATTGGCTTTGCCGGCCCTCGGGTGATCGAACAGACGGTGCGCCAGACCCTGCCTGAGGGTTTTCAGCGTTCGGAGTTTCTGGTTGAACACGGCGCGGTGGACCGCATCATCGACCGCCGCGAGATGCGTCGTGAACTCGCGCTTCTGATCGCCCAACTGCAGCGGCGAAAGTCCCCCGTTTTGGAATGACCGCAGACCACGCGTCCAGGCCCGTTGATCTTGCGGGCTGGTTGGCCTGGCTGGAGTCACGCAACACGACCCAGATCGCGCTGGGGCTTGAGCGGGTCGCGGGGGTGTGGGCGCGTTTGGGCATCACCCTGAACTTGCCTGTCATCACGGTGGCCGGGACGAATGGCAAGGGCTCAACCTGCGCCTTCCTGGAGGCGATGCTGCGGGCCGGTGGTTATCGCGCGGGGCTCTACACCTCGCCGCACCTGCTCTCTTACAACGAACGCGTGCGTATCGACGGCCATGAAGTCGGCGACGCGGACCTGGTGGCTGCCTTTAACGCCATCGAGTCGGTGCGTGGCGAGATACCGCTGACCTATTTCGAGCAGGGCACCTTGGTGGCCTTGTGGCTTTTTTCCCGTGCCGGGCTTGATGCCGTTGTGCTGGAGGTGGGGCTGGGCGGTCGTCTGGATGCGGTCAATATCCTTGATGCCGATTGTGCCGTGATCACCCCGATCGACCTGGATCATCAGGCCTGGCTGGGGCATGACCGCGAGACCATCGGGCGTGAAAAGGCGGGAATTACCCGTCCCAACCGGCCGTTGGTGTGCAGCGATCCACATCCGCCGGCCTCGATTCTGGCGACCTTGGCAACGCCCGCCTTGTTCTTGGGGCAGCAATTTCGGGTCGAACCGGATAGCGATGGGCGTTGGACATGCCGGATCGGGGACACCGTTTTTCCGGCCTTGCCCCGCCCCGCGCTGCTGGGGACGCATCAATATGATAATGCGGCCGCGGCGTTGGTTGCGCTGTGGCAGCTACGGGCGCGGCTGCCTTTGCCGGTGTCGGCGCTGCGGGCGGGTATCGCGCAGGCCCAGGTGATCGGGCGGTTTCAGGTTGTCGGTCAGACACCCTTGCGCATTCTGGATGTGGCACACAACCCGCATGCGGCGCGTACATTGGCGCTCCAGGTGGCGGATCTGCCGCCAACCGGAAGGCGGATTGCCGTCTGCGCCCTGTTGGGCGACAAGGACCTGGCCGGCGTGGTCGCGGCCCTGCGCTCAAGCTTTGCTGTCTGGCATATCGCGCCCTTGCAGGGTGAGCGAGCCGGGCCGGTCGCGGCGCTGGTGGAGGCTTTGCGGGAGGCCGGGTGCGTGAGTCAGGTCCATATTTCTGTCGCCGAGGCCTGGTATGCGGCATGCCGCGAAGCCGAGCCCGCTGATACAATCGCGGCGTTTGGTTCTTTCCATACGATTGCAGCCGTCCTGCAGTCGATACGCGAACAGGAAACATCTATGGGTTGCTCTCATGACTGATGAAGCAGAGGCACTGAAACGGAGTGCTCGCCGGCGTCTAATCGGTGCGGTCGCCTTGGCATTGGTCACGGTGGTGTCCTTGCCAATGATCTTTGACAAGGAACCCCCGCCCTTGGCGGAGGTTGAGATTGTCATCCCCTCCCGGGACACGCCGGGGAGTGCGGTCCTGCTTGAGGGGGGCGCGGACGCGCGGGCCGCAGCGGCAGCAACCGCACATCCTGCCCCAACGACCGCCCCAACAACGGCTCCTACGCCCACTTCAGTCCCCGCTTCAGTCCCCAGCCCTACGCTGGGATCTCCTGCGGTGACCCCGCCAGTACCCGCGACCCCGGCACCGACTGTCTCGGCCCCCGCCCCGGCGCCGGCTCAGAAACCGGCCGCTCCCGTGGCAGGGACCCCGGCTGCGAAGATCACGCTCCCCGAGGTTTCTCCTCCGGCAACGCATCGATACTTTTTGCAGCTGGGTGTTTTTTCTTCTGACGAGGGGGCACGCAAACTGGCGAAGCGGGTGGCCGAGGCCGGCTTTACGGTGAATGTGATTGAAGATTCAGGCCGCTACAAGGTGCGCTGTGGCCCGGTGTCGACCAAACCGGCCGCGCAGGAATTGCAGACCCAGTTGCGTGGCAAGGGGTTTACCGCGGTATTGGTTAATTCGTGACCGGACTCGATCTTGCGGCCCTGGCCATTGTTCTTTTGTTCTTCTTGCTGGGCTTGAAGCGGGGCTTGGTGCGTGAGGTGATTTCGCTGGCTGCCTGGCTGGTGGCCTTCTTTTTGGCAGGTCGCCTGGCCCAGTGGCTGGGGCCGCATTTGCCGGGCATGACCGAGGGCGGCCTGCGGGATGCGGTGGCGATGGGACTGGCCTTTATCGCCATCCTGTTGGCCGCGATGTTGTTGTCGATGGTCTTGAAGGGTCTGGTCAAGGTCGTGGGCTTAAGCCTGGAAGACCGCTTGTTGGGGGGTGTGTTTGGCTTGTTGCGTGGGGGCGTTGTCTTGGTGCTGCTTGTTTTGACGAGCGGCTTGACGGCGCTGCCGCAGACTGAGGTCTGGCAACGCTCGGCCTTGCGCGCACCTCTGGAGGCCTTGGCGTTGAACTTCAGACCGCTGTTGCCTGAGTCGTTGTCGAAAAAAATTCGTTTTACTTAGCTTGCATAGGAACGCGTCATGTGCGGAATCATTGGGGTTATTGCCCACGAACCCGTTAATCAGTTGCTGTATGACGGACTGCAACTTCTCCAGCATCGCGGCCAGGATGCTGCGGGCATCTGCACCATGGACGGCAATTCGTTCAATATGCGCAAGGCCAAGGGCATGGTCCGCGATGCCTTCCGCACGCGTGACATGCGCGATCTCGAGGGCAATGTCGGCATCGCCCATGTGCGCTATCCGACGGCCGGTAACGCCTCGTCCACGGCCGAGGCACAGCCCTTTTATGTCAATGCCCCGTTCGGCATTGTCCTGGCCCACAACGGTAATCTGACCAATACGGCCCAGCTCAAGGCGGAGGTGTTCCGCGATGACCTGCGCCATGTGAATACGGGTTCCGACTCCGAGGTCCTGCTCAATGTGTTTGCGCACGAGTTGCAGGCCGCCGCGCAGGGTCGTGCCCCGACGCGTGAGGCCGTCTTCAAGGCGGTAAAGGCCTTGCATCGCCGCTGTCGGGGAGCCTATGCCGTGGTTATCCTGATTGCCGGTTTTGGTCTGGTGGCGATTCGTGACCCGCAAGGAATTCGTCCGCTGGTGATCGGCCGGAGGGAGGAGGCGTCGGGGGCCGATGCCTGGATGGTGGCCTCGGAAAGTGTGGCGATGGACGCCATGGGTTTTACCCGGATGCGTGATTTGAAGCCAGGTGAGGTGATCGTGGTGACCAGCGAAGGCGAAATGGAGACCTGTGAGTGCGCGGATTCGGCCCGCTTGCAATCGTGCATCTTCGAATATGTCTATTTCGCCCGGCCGGATTCGATTATCGACAACGCCTCGGTGTATGAGACCCGCCTGCGCATGGGTGAATTCCTCGCCGAGAAGATCCGTCGTGACTTTGGCCACTTGCAGATTGATGTGGTGATTCCGATTCCTGACACCAGCCGCCCCTCGGCCTTGCAGCTGGCGAATCGTTTGGGTGTGAGCTATCGCGAGGGATTCATCAAGAACCGTTATATCGGCCGTACCTTTATCATGCCCGGGCAGAGTGAGCGCAAGAAATCGGTACGCCAGAAGCTGAACGCCATGGCGGTTGAATTTGTCGGCAAGAATGTGCTTCTGGTGGATGACTCCATCGTCCGTGGTACCACCAGCCGCGAGATTATCCAGATGGCCCGCGACTGCGGTGCCCGCGCGGTGTACTTTGCATCGGCCAGCCCGCCGGTGCGCTTCCCGAATGTGTATGGCATCGACATGCCGACCCGTTCTGAACTGTTGGCGCACAATCGCAGCGATGCCGAGATCGCGGCGGAGATTGGCGCCGATGCGGTGATCTACCAGAACCTTCCGGACCTGATTCGTGCCGTGCAGGCGGTCAACCCGAGCCTGACGGCCTTCGATGCCTCCTGCTTCGATGGTCAGTACATCACTGGAGATATCAGCGAGGATTATCTGCATGACCTGGAGGCTGCTCGTAAGGGCATCGCGCCAGGAGAGTGCAAATTGGGTGGCAAGAAGACTCGGCAAATGGACCTTAATCTGACGACCCGTTGATCATGAACGACGACACCCTGCATCCCGAGACCCTGGCTATCCGTTCCGGCATTCATCGCACGCCCTTCAATGAGCATGGCGATGCGATGTATCTGACTTCCAGCTTTGTGTTCGACACGGCGGCGCAGGCGGCGGCCCGTTTCTCCGGGGCTGAACCGGGCATGATCTATGCCCGTTTTACCAACCCCGGCGTATCCGCCTTTGAGGAGCGTCTGGCGGCGCTGGAAGGGGCCGAGCGTTGCGTGGCCTTTGCCTCCGGCATGGCGGCGATTCTGGCGACGGTGATGGGGTTGATGAAGGCCGGTGAACACATTGTTGCCTCGCGTTCGATTTTTGGCTCGACCGTGCAGTTGTTTAACAACATCATCGGCAAGTTCGGTATTGAAACCACCTTTGTCTCGCCCACCGACCCAGAGGAATGGCGCAACGCGGTGCGGCCCAACACCCGGCTGTTCTTTGTCGAGTCCCCCTCCAATCCGTTGACCGAGGTGTCCGACATTGCCGCGCTGGCCGCCATTGCCCGAGAGGCCGGCGCGTTGCTGGCGGTGGACAACTGTTTCTGTACGCCTATTTTGCAAAAGCCGCTGGCGCTGGGCGCGGACATCATCATCCATTCCGCCACCAAATACATTGATGGTCAGGGCCGCGTGCTGGGTGGCGCGGTGCTGGGCAGCCAGGCGCTAATGGAAGGCGTTTACACCTTCCTGCGCACCGCCGGGCCAACGCTGTCTGCGTTCAACGCCTGGGTGTTGTTCAAGGGCATGGAGACCCTGGAACTGCGCATGCGCCAGCATTCAGCCAATGCACTGGCACTGGCCACCTGGCTGGAGGCGCAGCCGCAGGTGGCGCGGGTGTTGTATCCCGGTCTGCCGTCGCATCCGCAACATGCGCTGGCCATGCGCCAGCAGACCACGGGCGGCGGCATCGTCGCTTTTGAGTTGAGGGGTGGCAAGGAGGCGGCCTGGCGGCTGATTGATGCAACGCAGATCATGTCGATTACCGCTAACCTGGGCGATGTCAAAACGACCATCACCCACCCGGCCAGCACGACCCACAGCCGTATGACTCCCGAGCAGCGCGCGGCCGCTGGCATCAGCGACGGACTGATCCGTATCGCCGTGGGCCTGGAACATGTGGATGATCTGAAAAGGGATCTGCTGCGCGGGATGTAGGCGTCTGCGTTAAGGGGCCTGCGTAAAGGGGCCTGCGTTAAGGGGCCTGCGTTAAGGGGCCTGATGACGGTCGTGGCGTTACAGCGCTGAGTTAAAGCTTGCCTTGTGTTACAGGCCCCGGCGTTCGCACAGGTCGGCAATCGGGCAGAGGTCGCATTTTGGCTGGCGTGCGGTGCAGGTATAGCGCCCGTGCAGGATGAGCCAGTGATGAGCGTGACACAGGTATTCGCCGGGTACAACCTTGAGCAGCTTTTCTTCGACCGCGAGCGGGGTCTTTCCGGTACCCATGCCCGTACGATTGGCGACGCGGAATACATGGGTGTCTACCGCCAGCGTTGGCTGACCGAAGGCGATGTTGAGCACGACATTGGCGGTCTTGCGGCCCACGCCTGGCAGCGTTTCCAGTGCCTCGCGGGTTTGTGGCACCGCTCCCGAAAAATGGGTGATCAGTTGTTGGCAAGTGGCCAAAATATTTTTGGCCTTGGTTTTATACAGACCGATACTGCGGACATACTCTGTCAGGCCATCCAGCCCCAGATTCAGCATCGCCTGCGGCGTGTTGGCAGCGGCAAACAGGGGTCCAGTTGCGCGGTTGACACCCTTGTCGGTGGCCTGCGCGGAGAGGATGACAGCGATCAGGAGTTCGAACGCGTTGCGGTGATTGAGCTCGCCACGCGG
>VGVU01000064.1 GCA_016873905.1 Betaproteobacteria bacterium
ACATAGTCATTGAGCCAGCGCTCGCCGAGGAGGTGGCGGGCCAGTTCCACCACGATGTAGTCGGCATGGATCCCGCTGGATTCCTCATAGCGCGCAATGCCTTGCAGGCAGGAGGGGCAGGAGGTGAGCAGCTTGATCGGTTCTGCGCCGGGCAGGCTGCCGGCGACACGGTCGATTTCTTCCTGCTTGCGGAAGCGTACCTGGGTGGCAATGTCCGGGCGGGCGGCGGCAAAGGTGCCGGCCTCGCCGCAACAGCGTTCGGACAAGGCCACCGGCGCGGCGAGCAGTTGTTGCGCCACCTGTACGCCGGAGCGGGTTTTCATTGGGGTATGACAGGGCTCGTGATACATGTAACGGACGCCGGTCACCGCCTCCAGTTTGACGCCCCGTTCGGCCAGGTATTCGTGGATGTCGAGCAGTCGGCAGCCGGGGAAGATGCGCTCAAACTGGTATTTCAGCAGTTGGTCCATGCAGGTGCCGCAGGACACCAGCACGGTCTTGATGTCCAGGTAATTCAGCGTGTTCGCAACACGATGGAACAGCACGCGGTTGGCGGTGGTGATGGACTCGCCCTTTTCGCGGTCGCCGACGGCGATCTGTGGGTAACCGCAACACAGGTAACCCGGCGGCAGCACGACCTGAGCGCCAACATGGTAGAGCAGGGCCTGGGTGGCGAGACCCACCTGCGAGAACAGGCGCTCCGAACCGCAGCCCGGGAAGTAGAACACGGCATCCGAGTCCTCCGCGGTCTTGGCCGGGTTGCGGATGATGGGCACGATGCGGGCATCTTCCAGCCCGAGGAGGGCGCGGCCGGTTTGCTTGGGCAGCTTGTCGGTCAGCGGACGATTGAGGAAGTGAATGACTTGTTCGCGCAGCGGCTGGGCGTGGGTGGTGGCACCGGGCTGCTTGAGCTGCGGGCCTGCCAGACCGAGATAGCGGACAAACTGGTGCCCGATCTGTTGCGCCTTGTAGCCCCATTCGATCGCCAGCTTGCGCGTCCAGCGGATGGCATCCGGGTCGGTGGTGTTCAGGAAAAACTGCGCCAGGGCCGCGCCGGGCGAGAAGCGTTTCTTGCCCATCTGTTTCAGCAAATGGCGCATGGCCATCGAGACATCGCCAAAGTCGATGTTGACCGGGCAGGGGTTCTTGCACTTGTGACAGACCGTGCAGTGGTCGGCGACATCGTTGAAGGCATCGAAGTGTTTGATCGAAATGCCGCGCCGGGTCTGCTCTTCGTAGAGGAAGGCCTCAATCAGGAGCGAGGTGGAGAGGATCTTGTCGCGCGGTGAGTAGAGCAGGTTGGCGCGCGGCACATGGGTGTTGCACTGGGGCTTGCACTTGCCGCAACGCAGACAGTCCTTGACCGAATCGGCGATGGCGCCAATCTCGGACTGTTCCATGATCAGGGACTCGGTTTCGAGCAGCGAGAACGACGGCGTGTAGGCGTTGGTCAGGTCGGCGCCCGGCTGCAGTTTGCCGCGGTTGAAGTGTTGCTCGGGGTCAACCTTGGCGCGGTAGTGCGCGAACTCGGCCAGCGCCGTGGGCGACAGGTATTCGATCTTGGTGATGCCAATGCCGTGCTCGCCAGAGATCACGCCGCCCAGATCCTGGGCGAGATGCATGATGCGATCGACCGCCGCATTGGCCGCCTTGAGCATGGCGTAGTTGTCGGAATTGACGGGCACATTGGTGTGCACATTGCCGTCACCGGCGTGCATGTGCAGGGCCACGAAGACCCGGCTCTTGAGGACCTTCTGGTGGACGGCCTCGGCCCCGAGCAGGACGCGTTCAAATTCGCGGCCGGTAAAGATGCGGCGCAGCTCGGCGCGGACCTCGCGCTTCCACGAGACCGTCTCCTGGCGCGATTGCAGGGCACGGAACACGGGGTCTTCATTGATGCGCTGCAACAGGTCCGCCCAGCGCAGGCGCACGGCTTGTAGCAAATTCAGGGCGCGGCCACGGCGCTCTTCGGTGAGGGCGCTGGTCGTGGTGTTGTCGGGGCTGTTGCCCGCCGGGCCCGCGGTTTCTTCCTCCTCGTCCTCGATCAGGGGGAGCGGGGCGCGCAGAAAGACCTCCAGGGCGTCCAGCAGTTCGAGTTTGTTGGTAATCGACAGCTCGATGTTGATCTTTTCGACCCCGTCGCTGTAATCGGCCAGACGGTCGAGGGGGATGACCACATCCTCGTTGATCTTGAAGGCATTGGTGTGCGTGGCAATCGCGGCGGTGCGGGCGCGGTCAAGCCAGAATTTCTTGCGCGCCTCCGGGCTGACGGCAATGAAACCCTCGCCGCCCCGGGCGTTGGCCAGACGCACAATGTGCGAGGCGGCCTCTCCCACGGCGCGGTCATCGTCGCAGGTCAGGTCGGCCAGCAGCACCATGTTGGGGCGCGCCGTACGATGGGCCTTGGTGGCGTAACCCACGGCCTTGATATAACGGGCGTCGAGGTGTTCCAGTCCGGCCAGCAGGACGCCGCTGGGTTGGCCATCGAGGTAGCGCCTGATCTCGACAATGGCGGGCACGGCGTCGTGGGAGGAACCGAAAAACTCCAGGCACACCGTGCGTTGCTGCGCCGGCAGGCGATGCAGGATGAAGGTCGCCTGCGTGATCAGGCCATCGCAACCCTCTTTCTGGATGCCCGGCAGGCCGCCCAGCACCTTGTTGGTGACATCTTTGCCCAGCCCGGTCTTGCGGAAGGTGGCGCCGGGAATCTCAAGAATTTCGGGTTCGCCCTTGGCGCGTCCATCGGCGTGATAGCGGCGCAGTTCGAAGCGCGCCATGTCGATGTCGTGGATCTTGCCCAGATTGTGATCGAGGCGGGTGATCTCCAGCCAGTCAGCCTGCGGCGTGACCATCTTCCACGACAGCAGGTTATCGACGGCGGTGCCCCACAAGACCGCTTTTTTGCCGCCGGCGTTCATGGCCACATTGCCGCCGATGCAGGAGGCGTCGGCCGAGGTGGGGTCAACCGCAAAGGCCAGCCCGGCGGCCTCGGCCGCCTGCATGACGCGCCGGGTGACAACGCCGGCGCCACAGCGAATCACCGGTGTTGGCGTGCTATGGCCCGGGAGGATGCGTTGTTCGATCGGGTCATAGCGATCGAGCTTTTCGGTATTGATGACAACGGCGCGGCGCGTGAGCGGGATGGCGCCGCCGGTATAACCGGTGCCGCCGCCGCGCGGGATGATGTTGCAGCCGAGCGCGATACAGTCGGCCACCAGCGCCGGGATCTCGTCTTCGTGATCCGGGTAAAGAACCGCAAAGGGGTATTCGACCCGCCAGTCGGTGGCATCGGTGACATGCGTGACGCGGGCATGGCCGTCGAAGGCGATGTTGTCCCGATGGGTGTGGCGAGCCAACTGGCGGGCCAGGTCATGGCGCAGTTGGGCGGTGACGCTGAATTCGGCGGCGAAGGTATCAACCGCCTGGTACGCAAGCGTGAGGAGCTCGGCGACCAGGGCATTGCCCTGGCGGCGTTTCTCGACCTCGCCGAGGCGGTGGCGCAGGGCCGCAATCAGCAAGGCACAGCGCTTGCGGTTGGCGAGCAGGTCGTCTTGCAGATAGGGATTGCGGGTGACCACCCAGATGTCGCCCAGCACCTCGAACAACATGCGCGCGGAGCGGCCCGTCCGGCGGCCCTCGCGCAACGCCTCGATCAGCCGCCAGCCCTCGGCGCCGAGCAGGCGCAGGATGATCTCGCGGTCAGAAAACGAGGTGTAGTTGTAGGGGATCTCGCGAATACGAGAGGGCGTGTCGGTGGCGCTCATGGCGGGGCCCGGAAAAACAGAGTCTGGATTCTAGCCTAGCGCGGCGTTCGTCTCAATTTAAGTTATTGCTAATTCAACCGTTTTCCGCCAAGGTCTCTGGAGTAGAATGGACGCCATTCAGTTTTACACGGAATGTCCATGATTGGGCTGCTTGTTGTTGCGCACGGATCCCTCGGCGCCTCGCTCATTGACTGTGCGACTTATGTACTGGGCCGCCGGCCGGAACAGCTTGAGGCCATTGACCTGACGGCGTTCCCGGATGCCGGTCTGATGCGGGATGAGGCCAAGGCGATGCTGGATCGCGTGGATCAGGGCGATGGCGTGCTGATCCTCTCGGATATCTATGGGGCCACTCCGTGCAATACCGTGTGTCGCCTTCTGGTGCCGGGCCGGGTTGAGATCGTCGTGGGCGTGAATGTGCCCATGCTGCTCAAGACGCTGACCTATCGCGATCGGGCCAATCTGGAAGACCTGGCGGCGCGGGCCGAACACGGTGCGCGTGAGGGGGTGTTCCGTTTGGCGGGGGAGTGCAGCGCCCATGCCTGAACAGGAAATCAGGGTCATCAATCGACTGGGCCTGCACGCTCGCGCATCGGCCAAGTTGACCCATTTGGCCTCCAGTTTCAAGTCCGAGATCTGGCTGACCCGCAACGGACGGCGCGTCAATGGCAAGAGCATCATGGGCGTCATGATGTTGGCCGCGGCCCAAGGCGCCACGGTGAAGGTTGAGGCGCGCGGTGTGGACGAGTCGTCCGCCTTGACCGCGCTGGCCCAGCTCTTCGCCGATCGCTTCGGCGAGGAGGCTTGAGCGTGGAGATGCGCCGATGACGCTGGCGTTACATGGCCTTGGGGTATCCAGCGGCTATGCCATTGGTTTGGCGCAAGTTTTTTCGCATGATCGACTGGAAACGCCGCATTACCAGTTGCGCAAGACCGACCTCCCCGCCGAGGTTGCGCGTTTTGATGCCGCTGTGGCGGCGGTGCGCCTGGCCCTGACCGACCTGGGTCAGCATATTCCCGAGGGCGCTCCCACCGAATTGCAGGCCTTTCTCGACCTGCATCGCCTGATCCTTGATGACTCGTTGCTGTGTGAGGCTCCCAAGCAACTGATTCTCGAGCAGGGGTGTAACGCGGAATGGGCCCTGGCGCAGCAAAGCAGCCATTTGATTGCCCAGTTCCAGGGGATTGAAGACCCCTATTTCCGCGAGCGCTGGCACGATGTCCGGCAGGTGGCTGAAAAGCTGCTCAAGGAGTTGATGGGGCACCCGGCCAAGGAGCCGAAAGGGGGCCGCAAACAGGCGGAAGAGCCCACCATTCTGGTGGCGCATGACCTGTCTCCCTCGGACATGGTGTTGTTCAAGCGACAGGCCTATGCGGGCTTTGTCACCGATCTCGGCGGCCAAACCTCGCACACGGCGATCCTCGCCCGCAGTCTCAATATCCCGGCCGTCATGGCGCTGCACAATGCGCATGCCCTGGTTCAGGACGGCGATATGCTGGTCATCGACGGGATGTCCGGCGTGCTGCTGGTCAACCCCGATGCGCACACTCTGGACGAATATCGTCTGCGTCAGCACGCGTGGAGACTGGAACAGAAGAAACTGCGCCGCCTCAAGACCAGTGCGTCAAAGACCCTGGATGGGCAGACCGTTGATTTGCTGGCCAATATCGACCTGCCTCAGGATGTTGAGGAGGCCATTGAGGAAAACGCGGCCGGGGTCGGTCTGTTCCGTACCGAATTCCTGTACATGAACCGCGACCTGCCGCCGGGCGAGGACGAGCAGTTCGAGGCCTATCGGCAGGTGCTGGCGATGATGCAGGATCGACCGGTCGTGATCCGGACCCTGGATGTGGGCGCCGACAAATCGCTCCCCTGGATGACGCAGGTGAGTGAAAACCCGGCCCTGGGCCTGCGTGCGATTCGTTTATGCCTGGCCGAGCCCCAGATCTTCCTGACCCAGATCCGCGCCATTTTGCGTGCCGCCCAGACCGGCTCGGCGCGCATCCTGATCCCCATGATTGCCAGCCTGAGTGAGCTCGACCAGGCCTTGGCCTTGATCGAGACGGCCAAACAACAATTGCGCGATGAAGGCGTGCCCTTCCGCGCGGAGGTTCCGGTGGGCGGCATGATCGAGGTCCCGGCCGCGGCGCTGGCGGTGGAGTGGTTTGCCAAACGCCTGGATTTCTTGTCGATCGGCACCAACGATCTGATTCAGTACACCTTGGCGATCGACCGGACCGACGATAGCGTGGCGCATCTGTACGATCCGTTGCATCCGGCCATCTTGCACCTGATCTCGCACACCTTGCGGGTGGCGCAGCGGCTCGGCATTCCGGTGTCTGTGTGTGGCGAAATGGCGGGCGATGCGCACCTGACCCGGCTGTTTCTGGGGATGGGGTTGCGCAGTTTCTCCATGCACCCGGCCCACCTGCTACGCGTCAAGCAACAGGTCTTGCGGAGTCATGTCGGTGACCTGGCCGGCCCGGTCAGCCGCCTGCTGCGCGCCGGCGAGAGTGACCGGATTCAGACCAAACTGGCGCGCATCAACGAGCTCTGATCGCGCGGGGCCAGGCGTTCTGGCCGTCGCGCCGTTGCGTCGTCGTGATGTTGCAATGTTGCGACTACGCCGCCAGCAGCGTCTGCAGTTCGCCCTTCTGGTAGAGATCCATCATGATGTCCGAGCCGCCCACGAACTGGCCCTTGATGTAGAGCTGCGGGATGGTCGGCCAACTGGAAAAGACCTTGATGCCTTCGCGCAGCTCGGCGTCAGCCAGAACATTGACGGCCAGGTAGTCGTTGACGCCACAGGCCTTGAGAATCTGCGCGGCACGCGACGAAAACCCGCACTGCGGGAACTGCGGCGTTCCCTTCATGTACAGCACGACGGGGTTGGCTTCAACTTGCTGACGGATGCGATCTTGGATGTCCATGTTTATTCCTTATCAAAATACTCGGGTATTGTAGCGCGAGCCGAAGGGGCCTGCCAGAATGCGTGGCATGGGCCGCTTGAAAATATTGGACACTCCTCAGTGCCTCTCCCGGTTCGGGCGAGGCTGAATGAGCGTTGTTTGCTCAGCCTCTATCCATCCAGCCGCTATCCGCCCCGCCGCACATGAATCCGCCGCACATGACCGCCGCCTATGAATGCCAGTTTTACTGACAGTGCGCGCACCTTTTTAGAGACGGCCGCGCCGGATGCGCCCGATTTCTCGCGCCATACCGTGCTGATTCCGCATTACCACGCCAGGCAACCCTTTCTGGACGCCCTTCGTGCCCTGACGGTCACCCCGGTTTTTATTCCGCCGCGTTGCCTGACCCTGCCGGATTGGGTCGCGGATATGGCGGCATCGTCGCCGGTGCCGGCGGGCCTGCGCCTGTCGCGTCTGTATGCGGCCTTGCAGGGCCACGACTGGCTGCCAGAGGGTTCGGCACGCTGGGCCCTGGCGCAATCCATGATCGACATGATTGATGAGCTGGATGCGGCCAACTTGCGCCCTCCCGCCTCGGCCACGGAGTTTGCGGCCCAACTGACGGCGATCGAGCGGCGTTACGGCAATACCCCCTTGGCGCTGG
>VGVU01000065.1 GCA_016873905.1 Betaproteobacteria bacterium
CTAATCAGAATGTGCCGGGCCCGACGCTGCTCAGGCTCGCTGTAGCGTGACAGATGGCTGTCGTAATACTGCCGGACCGCCGCCTCATCAATCTTGACCTGGGTCTTGATGCTATCCAGAGAAAGCACCAGATATTCCACCCGCGCCTGCGCCGGGGTTTCCAGTTTGGCGCGCTGCGCCTTGTACTCGGCCTCGATTGCGGCGTTATCAATCGTGTTGGGGTTCTTGAATTGGCGGGCATCAAAGATCTGTTCGTTGACCTCGCGTTGTTCGGACAGCGCCGTGATCAGCGACTTGATGCTACCTTCGGCGATGACACTGCCTTCACGCAGCCCCACTTCCAATTGACCTAATTGCACATCCTGTTGCAGCAAGGCCAGCAATTGCGCCTGGCTCATGCCCCGGTTACGCAGCCAGCTATCCATACGCGCCGGTGAAAACTTGCCACCCTCCTGAAAGGCCGGGATCTCGGCCAGGGATTTAAGCGCGCGTTGCGGATCGGTCTTGATGCCACTTTTCTGCGCAGCGGCGGCCATGACGCGCGCGGTGATCAAATCATCCAGCACTGCCTGGCGAAATTTGGGATCTTCAATGTTTGCCTTGCCCTCGCCATTGCTTTCAATGGCCGCCTTCTGGTTGCGCAGCGCCATCTGAAAGTCATCCAGGCTGATGCCATCACCGCCCACCTTGGCGACCTCAAGCACAACAGATCGGTTATTGATGTAAGAGTCAACACCGAAAATGGCAAAGGTCAGGATGACTAGGCCCAGAATGACGCGGGCGATCCAGCCTTGTGCATGGTCACGAATAGCTTCTAGCATGATAAAAACCCATTAGCGTACGCGTTGCGTACAGTCCGTTGTAAGACAGTCACACCAATCTCGACTGTGATGTATCCCTGCAGCCAACCGGCCGCGCGCGCCGATTATACCCAGCTGATCGCGTCGTGCCATGTATTCCACGCGCTGTACGCAGCGCTTGGCGGTGTCGCCCAAAACCTCGCTTGCGACACAAGAAGATGCTAGAATCCGTTGAATAACTTGATTTTTGAACATCCTCCGGTTAAGATTACGGACATGCTCATCAAGATTCAATCTATTACGATGCAGGGAAGCAAGACCTCGCGTAACCAAGAAAGAACCGCCAAACCCCGTCTGTTGGCCCTCTTCGGGCTATGCCTGACGGGTTTGCTTGTGCTGCCTACAGCCTCTGCCGAATCCGTTCGCCGTGAGGCTTCTGCCGTTCTGGCCTCGGCCACGCTCCCCGCTCCGGCCAATGAAACCGATCTCTGGTCGCGGGTCCGTGAGGGGTTTGTCATGGATGAGGTTTCGCCCGCCCTGGTGCGAACCCATGAGCGCTGGTTTGCCAAACACCCGGAACACCTGGCCCGTACGGCCGAGCGGAGCCGCCCCTATCTTTATCATGTCGTTGAAGAAGTTGAGCGCCGGGGTATGCCCATGGAAGTGGCCCTGTTGCCCTTTATCGAGTCGGCCTATAACCCGGCCGCCACTTCACCGCGCGCCGCCGCCGGGATGTGGCAGTTCATCCCCTCCACCGGCCGTCTCTATGGCCTGAAGCAGGATGGTTGGGTTGACAGCCGCCGCGATGTGACAGCCGCCACGGATGCCGCGCTTGATTACCTGCAAAAGCTGTATGCCCAATTCGGGCGCTGGGATCTTGCCTTTGCCGCCTACAACTGCGGTGAGGGTTGTGTCGCGCGCGTTCTCAAGAAGAACGCTGGCAAGGGCAAACCGCTGGACTATGCCAGTCTGTCGCTGCCCACCGAGACGCGCCACTATGTGCCGAAACTGATCGCCCTGCGCAATATCGTGCGCGAGCCAGAACGCTTCCGTGTTCAGTTAGAGCCGATCGACAACGAGGCCTATTTCATGCAGGTCAATCTCAAACAGCCCATGACCGCGACCACAGCGGCCAAACTGGCGGAGATGAGCATGACCGAATTCATCCAGCTCAACCCGGGATTTCGTCGCAATGTCATCGGCGGCGTGACCTCCAGCGCGCTGCTGATCCCGACGGATCGGGTCGAGACCTTCCACTTCAATCTGCAACAAGCCGGCAAGGCCGAGAGTTCGCTCAAGGTCTATACCCCGGAGCGTGGCGACACCCTGGCCAAGATTGCCGACCGTTTTGGGGTAACCCTGCAATGGCTGCGTGATCACAATGTGGTCAAATCCAGTCGCAAGGAAACCCTGTCCGAATCGCAAACGCTGCTGGTCCCGGCTCAGAAACCGGAATCCGAACCGACCCGCTCGAACAAGAAACCGGATCTGCGTGCCAGTCTCTCGCACCCCAGCCGGTCGCCTGCCCGCCCGCTTTAATCGCTCCTGATTCAGCCGGGCGCCGAAGCCAGCAGCGCTTGCGTGTAGGGATGCTGCGGCGCGGCCATGACGGACTCGGCGGCCCCCGCCTCCACAATCTTCCCGCCCTGCATGACGGCCACCCGATCCGCGAAATAGCCCACCAACGGCAGATTGTGCGTAATAAACAAATAAGCCAACCCGTGTTCGGCCTGTAACTCTCGCAATAACGCCAATACCTGCGCCTGAACGGAGACATCGAGCGCGCTGGTCGGTTCGTCCAGAATCAATAACTGCGGCTCGATGCACAGTGCCCGGGCGATCGCGAGGCGCTGGCGCTGGCCGCCGGAAAAGGCGTGCGGATAACGCGGCATGGCGCTCACATCCAACCCCACCCGTTTGAGCATGCGTTCGATCTGTTGACGGCGGGCGGCCGAGTCCATCTCCGGGCGCAATGCCTGCAGGCCCTCCTCCAGGCTATCGCCCACCCGCATCCGCGGATCGAGCGAAGAAAACGGATCCTGAAACACAATCTGGGCGCAACGCCGCAGGGTCTGCAAGGTCGAGCCACGCAGGTTCAGAATCTCCTCGCCATTCAAGCGCACCTGACCCCGCACCGTCGCCGCCGGTTGCAGGCGCAAGAGAGCCCGCGCCAGACTGCTCTTGCCGCAGCCCGATTCGCCCACCAGGGCCAGCGTCTCGCCCCGATTCAAGCGCAGATCGACGCCATCGACCGCCCGCACCCAATCAACCGTGCGTTGCAATAACCCACGGCGGAGGGGGTAATGCACACAGAGATTCTTGATCTCCAAAAGCACTGCTTCCGTCGCCGCTTCCCTCGGCGTGGCTGCTCCAAAGGACGCCGAAGCACACGAAGGACTGCTCCCGAGCGCGGCGCGGGATGGGACACCGTCCTGCAGAGGATCTGGAGAAGCGGGAGCCGCGCCCACTGGAAACAGGCAACGCACTCCGGCCTCCAACGCGGGCGACGCCTCTCGGCAACGCGGCGCTACGGCGCTACAACGCGGTGCAAAGCGACAACCGCGCGGCCACGCGCCCGCCAAGGGAACGCTCCCCGGCAGGCTTAACAAAGGCTGACCGCGTCGCCCCAGGCTCGGCGTCACTTGCATCAATGCGCGCGTGTAAGGATGCCGCCCGCCACTCGCAAACAAATCCTGCGCCGCCACGGTCTCCACGACTTGTCCGGCGTAAAGCACAGCCACCGTATCGCCCATCTCACGGGCGATGCCCAAATCATGGGTAATCAGGAGGAGCGCCATTGCCCGCCGGGATTGCAAATCCCGCAGCAGACGCAGGATCTGCGCCTGCACCGTCACATCCAGCGCCGTGGTCGGTTCATCGGCGATCAGGACCTCCGGCTCGCCCGCCAGCATCATGGCGATCAAGGCGCGCTGACGCTGCCCGCCGGATAACTGGAAGGGATAACTCTGCGCGTGCTGCGGCTGCAGGCCGACATCATCCAACAGCTCCGCCACTGTTTGCCGGGAACCATGCGCCGCCCGCGCCTCTTCAATCTGCGCGGCGATCGTCATCACCGGATTTAGGCTGCTCATCGGCTCTTGAAACACCATCGCCAGCCGCCCACCCCGCAGGCTGCGCATCCGGCGTTCGGGTAGAGCAAACAGATCTTGCGCACCCAGATGCGCCTGCCCCCCCGCAATCGTCACTCCCTCCGGCAACAACCGCATCAGCGACAGCGCCGTCAGCGATTTGCCGCAGCCCGATTCGCCCAGCAACACCAGACAACGCCCGGCCTCCAGAGCCAGCGACACGCCATCCACACCATGACGGCCATCGGGCAGGCTGACGACAAGATCGCGCAGGGTCAGCATCAGCGTGCGCCCCTCGGATCAAACGCCGCGCGCACCGCGTCAGCAAACAGGTTCGCGGCCAGCACCAAGGCAAACAGGAAGGCGAAGGCCGTCGCCAGCGGCCACCACACCACCGGCTCGCGCGCCAGTTCCAGACGCGCGGCATTGATCATGTTGCCGAAGCTCGGCGTAGCGGGATCGACCCCCGCACCGACATAAGACAGCACCGCCTCAGCCAGCACCAGACCGGAAAAATCCAGCACCACGGAAATAATGATGAGATGCGCCACATTGGGCAGCACATGGCGCACCAGAATCCACCCGTGCGACACGCCAAAGGCCCGCGCCGCCTGGATGTAATCCAGCTCGCGCAGCTTCAAGGTCTCGGCACGCAACAGCCGCGCCAGCCCCGTCCAGCCGGTCAGGCCCAGAATGGCGCAGAGGGCCAGAAGGCGCAGATCGGCCCGCGCCGCCGCACTGTTGAACCACTCGGCATGCGCGTCGATCTGCACATCCACCACCAGCACCGCCGCCGCAATCAGCAACACCCCGGGGATGGAGTTGAGCGTGGTGTACAGATATTGGATCGCGTCATCCACCCAGCCGCCAAAATAACCCGCGGCCAGGCCCAGCGCACAGGCAAACGGCAACATGACCAAGGTCGTCAGCGTGCCAATCAACAAGCCGGTGCGCACGCTTTTGAGCGCCAGATACAACACATCCTGACCCACCTTGTCGGTGCCCAGCGGATGAATATGCGTGATGGCCGGTGCCAGGCGCGCCACCGAACCATCGGCCAGGGTCACGCTTTCTTTCACCAGCAAGGTCGTTGCAAACGGGGCCGAATAGGTCTTCTCGCTGGCGGTGCGCAGGGGCGTGAGGATGGCATCCAGCACCGACAGCACCTCACCACTGTATTGCTGGGCCTGGCCCGCGGGCGTTTCCACCGCCACGCGAAAATGCAGGGAATCGAGCACCCCGATGCTGACAAAGAAGGCCATCACCCAGGCCGCCCAGCGCCCCGTTCCGGAGGCAAACACCCCGCGCCAGGTCGCCCGCGCGTTTTCCGAACGGCGGGCACGCCAGATATAGACCCCCACCGCCGCCAGCAGCAGAAAGAGAACCGCATCGCTGATCAGCACGGTCGGTTGAATGTTTATCATTGCAACCTCACCCGTGGATCGACCCAGGCATAAGACAGGTCCGTCAGTATCAGGCCAATGATGTAGAGCAACGAACCCAGGAAGACCATCGCCCGGACGATGGCAAAGTCCTGCGCCTGAATCGCATCAATGGTGTAGCTGCCAAGGCCAGGAATACCGAAGAAGGATTCCAGGATCAGGCTACCCAGAAAGAGGCGCGGAATCACCACCACCACGCCGGTCAAAATGGGAATGGCCGCGTTACCCAAAATGTGGCGGAACAATATCCGGAACGGCGAAAGTCCCTTGGCGTGGGCCGTACGCACATAGTCGCGGCCAGCCTCTTCCAAAAATAGCGCCCGATAAAAACGCGATGAATCGCCAATACCGCTCACCACCCCGATCAGGACCGGCAGGAGCAGGAATTGCAGCCCGGAAAACCCCGGCGCGTAACCCGAGATCGGCGCCCATTGCCACCACTTGGCCAAAAGGACCTGACCGCCAATGACATAAAACAGCCCCGAGATGGACATCAACGCCACCAACAAAATGACGCCCACCGTGTCGATGGCCGTGTTGCGGAAGAACACCAGAAACAGCGCCGTAGCCAGATAGGCCGCCAGACCCAGAAAAAAGGTCGGCAAGGCCACGACCAGACTCGGCCACATGCGCTTGCCAATCTCACGGCCAATGTCGCGACCGTCATCCGCCGCGCCAAAATCCAGGGCAAACAGCTTCAGCGACTTTTGCACAAACAGCGTTTGGGTCACCTTGTCGGTGCCCTCCCCGGCCGCGTTGTAAAAGTTCGGCAGGTCATAGCCATGCTGCACCTTCCAACGCTCCACCGCCTCCGCCGTCACCCGCTTGCCACCGAGATGAATCCGCGCCATGTCGTCCGGTGAACTGATGCCAAAGAAGAGCGCAAAGGTGAGCAGATTCACGCCCAGCAAGATCGGCAGGGCATAGAGCAAACGACGGGTAAGGTAAGCGATCATGTTTGTGCCGCCTCCTGTCGCCGCCAGGCGCGCAAAGCGGCCGCCGCCATCAACATCACGCCGGCCAGCACGGCCAACAGCGGCCACAAGGCCGGGCGGTTCCACTTTTGTTGATAAGCCACCCGCGCGGCGGGATCGAGGTCCGCGTATTTAAGGGTGTTGTTGGCCATCAGGTTCGGCGGCCGCGGGGCCACCCAGCCGTGGCGCAGGGCGTAACTCTTGCTGACATAGGCAAAGGCCCAAGGCGCGTCATGCTGGACCAAGGCCAACATCTGATCAATCACGGCCTGCCGCGCCGGGCCGTTTTCCATGTCTTTCATCTGCTCAAACAGGCGGTCAAAGGCCGCGCTCTGGTAATTGGCCGCGTTTTCGCCGTTTCGCCCGGCCTTGCGGTTGGGGCCGTGGAGCAGGAACAGAAAGTTTTCCGGATCGGGGTAATCGGCGTTCCAGCCCCATTCGAAGATCTGCGCGCTGCCCTTCAACATCTTGTCCTGAAAGCGATTGTAGTCGGTGGCGCGCACCACGAGCTGGATGCCGAGCTTGGCGAACTGCTTGCGATACCAGTCCAGCCGAGCCTTGGCGTCCGCACCCCCAGCCATGGTGTCGAGGTAGAGCACCAGCGGCGCCCCGTTCTGGGCGTGGCGGCCTTCCGGCCAGCCAGCCTCTCGCAGTAATCGCCTGGCATCCTCCAACGGCCGGCGTTGCAGACGGCCAGCGCGCCAGACATGCGTAACGGGGTTGACCCCCGCCGCGCCGTCCCGATAACCGAAGATGCCCGGCGGGATCGGGCCCTGCGCCGGAATGCCGCGGCCGTTGAGAAAGATGGAGATAAATTCCTCCCAGTCGAGGGCGATCGAGAGCGCCTGACGCAGCTTGCGCGCCGAGTCACTCGTACCGCCCAGCACCGGATCCAGCCCGTTGAAACCGACATACCACAGCGAGGGTCGCAATGCCGTCACCAGTTGCAGGTTGCGCTGCTGCATCTCGGCGGACAACTCCGGCGTGCCGTCCGGGGCCACGCGAATGGCCTGGTCGA